>NZ_LBJV01000068.1:0-267674 GCF_028128855.1 Bradyrhizobium sp. CCBAU 11430 | reverse complement strand
CATTGAGCGCTGCCGGGGTGGCGCCCTCGGTGACGGCCTTCGAGTCCGACGAGACGCCCCCCCCCCCCCCCCCCCCCCCCCCCCCCCCCCCCCCCCCCCCCCCCCCCCCCCCCCCCCCCCCCCCCCCCCCCCCCCCCCCCCCCCCCCCCCCCCCCCCCCCCCCCCCCCCCCCCCCCCCCCCCCCCCCCCCCCCCCCCCCCCCCCCCCCCCCCCCCCCCCCCCCCCCCCCCCCCCCCCCCGTCTGCGCGACGACATGGGCTTCGCCAGTGTCGGGATCCACAATCGTCAGCTGGCCGCCGGTATTGAGCGCCGCCGCGGTGTCGCCCTCGGTGACGGACTTCGAGTCCGACGAGACCGTGGCCGCATCGTTGCTGCCGGTGATGGTGACCGTCACCGTGCCGGTGGCCGTCCCGTCCTGGCTGGTGACCGTGAACTGGTCCTGCACCTGCTGGCCGGCGGTGAGCTCGTCATGGGCGCCGTTGCCGGTGTAGCTCCAGGCGCCGTTGGCATCGATGCTGAAGTCGCCGTAGGTGCCGTGGACGTTCGATTGCGCCACGACATGGGCTTCGCCGCTGTCGGGATCCACAATCGTGAGCTGGCCTGAGGTGTTGAGTGCGGCGGCCGTGTCGCCTTCGGTTACCGACTTCGAATCCGAAGAGACCGTGGCCGCATCGTTGCTGCCGGTGATGGTCACCGTCACCGTGCCGGTGGCGGTGCCGTCCTGGCTGGTGACCGTGAACTGGTCCTGGACCTGCTGGCCGGCGGTGAGCTCGTCATGCGCGCCGTTGCCGGTGTAGCTCCAGGCGCCGTTGGCATCGATGCCGAAGTCGCCATAGGTCCCGTGCGCGTTCGTCTGCCCCCCCCCCCCCCCCCCCCCCCCCCCCCCCCCCCCCCCCCCCCCCCCCCCCCCCCCCCCCCCCCCCCCCCCCCCCCCCCCCCCCCCCCCCCCCCCCCCCCCCCCCCCCCCCCCCCCCCCCCCCCCCCCCCCCCCCCCCCCCCCCCCCCCCCCCCCCCCCCCCCCCCCCCCCCCCCCCCCCCCCCCCCCCCCCCCCCCCCCCCCCCCCCCCCCCCCCCCCCCCCCCCCCCCCCCCCCCCCCCCCCCCCCCCCCCCCCCCCCCCCCCCCCCCCCCCCCCCCCCCCCCCCGCGACGACATGGGCTTCGCCGCTGTCGGGATCCACAATCGTCAGCTGGCCGCTGGCATTGAGCGCCGCCGGGGTGTCGCCCTCGGTGACGGACTTCGAGTCCGAGCTGACGGTCGCCGCGTCATTTGCCCCCCCCCCCCCCCCCCCCCCCCCCCCCCCCCCCCCCCCCCCCCCCCCCCCCCCCCCCCCCCCCCCCCCCCCCCCCCCCCCCCCCCCCCCCCCCCCCCCCCCCCCCCCCCCCCCCCCCCCCCCCCCCCCCCCCCCCCCCCCCCCCCCCCCCCCCCCCCCCCCCCCCCCCCCCCCCCCCCCCCCCCCCCCCCCCCCCCCCCCCCCCCCCCCCCCCCCCCCCCCCCCCCCCCCCCCCCCCCCCCCCCCCCCCCCCCCCCCCCCCCCCCCCCCCCCCCCCCCCCCCCCCCCCCCCCCCCCCCCCCCCCCCCCCCCCCCCCCCCCTGCCGGTGGCGGTGCCGTCCTGGCTGGTCACCGTGAACTGGTCCTGGACCTGCTGGCCGGCGGTGAGCTCATTGTGGGCACCGTTGCCGGTGTAGCTCCAGGCGCCGTTGGCATCGATGCTAAAGTCGCCGTAGCTGCCGTGCACATTGCTCTGCACCACGACATGGGCTTCGCCCGTATCCGGATCGGTGATGGTGAGCTGGCCTGAGGTGTTGAGTGCGGCGGCCGTGTCGCCTTCGGTGACAGACTTCGAGTCCGAAGAGACCGTGGCCGCATCGTTGCTGCCGGTGATGGTCACCGTGACGATGCCGGTGGCGGTGCCGTCCTGGCTGGTCACCGTGAACTGGTCCTGGACCTGCTGGCCGGCGGTGAGCTCATTGTGGGCACCGTTGCCGGTGTAGCTCCAGGCGCCGTTGGCATCGATGCTAAAGTCGCCGTAGCTGCCGTGCACATTGCTCTGCACCACGACATGGGCTTCGCCCGTATCCGGGTCGGTGATGGTGAGTTGGCCTGAGGCGTTGAGTGCGGCGGCAGCATCATCCTCAGTGACGGGCTTCGAGTCCGATGAGGCCGTGGCCGCATCATTGGTGCCGCTGATGGTCACCGTCACGGTGCCGGAGGCGGTGCCGTCCTGGCTGGTGACCGTGAACTGATCCTGCACCTGCTGGCCCGCGATGAGCTCATCGTGGGCGCCGTTGCCGGTGTAGCTCCAGGCGCCGCTGGCATCGATCGTGAAGTCGCCATAGGTCCCGTGGACGTTCGATTGCGCGACGACGTGGGCTTCGCCCGTATCCGGGTCGGTGACGGTGAGCTGGCCGCTGGTGTTCAGCGCCGCCGCGGTATCACCCTCGGTGACGGGCTTCGAGTCGGAAGAGACCGTGGCCGCGTCGTTGCTGCCGGTGATGGTCACCGTCACGGTACCGGTGGCGGTGCCATCCTGGCTGGTGACCGTGAACTGATCCTGCACCTGCTGGCCCGCGATGAGCTCGTCATGGGCGCCGTTGCCGGTGTAGCTCCAGGCGCCATTGGCATCGATCGTGAAGTCGCCGTAGGTCCCGTGGACGTTTGATTGCGCCACGACATGGGCTTCGCCGCTGTCGGGATCCACAATCGTCAGCTGGCCGCTCGTGTTCAGCGCCGCCGCGGTGTCGCCCTCGGTGACGGACTTCGAGTCCGACGAGACCGTGGCCGCATCGTTGCTGCCGGTGATGGTCACCGTGACGATGCCGCTCGCGGTGCCGTCCTGGCTGGTGACCGTGAACTGGTCCTGGACCTGCTGCCCGGCGGTAAGCTCATTGTGGGCGCCGCTGCCGGTGTAGCTCCAGGCGCCGTTGGCATCGATGCTGAAGTCGCCGTAGGTCCCGTGCGCGTTCGATTGCGCCACGACATGGGCTTCGCCCGTATCCGGGTCGGTGATGCTGAGCTGGCCGGAGGTGTTGAGGGCGGCGGCGGCATTGCCCTCGGTGACGGACTTCGAGTCCGACGAGACGGTGGCCGCGTCGTTGCTGCCGGTGATGGTCACCGTCACCGTGCCGGTGGCGGTGCCGTCCTGGCTGGTCACCGTGAACTGATCCTGCACCTGCTGGCCTGCGATGAGCTCGTCATGCGCGCCGTTGCCGGTGTAGCTCCAGGCGCCGTTGGCATCGATGCTGAAGTCGCCGTAGGTCCCGTGGACGTTCGATTGCGCCACGACATGGGCCTGGCCAGTATCCGGGTCGATGATGCTGAGTTGGCCGCTCGTGTTGAGGGCGGCGGCGGCATCACCCTCGGTGACGGACTTCGCCTCGGAAGAGACCGTAGCCGAATCGTTTGTGCCTGTGATCGTGACCGTCACCGTCTGGGTAGCTGTCGAGCCGTGGCCGTCATTAATCGTCACCACGAAGCTCTCGGTGATCGTCTGGCCCGCAGCGAGGTATTGCGCGGCCGCGTTGTTCAGATTGTAATGCCATTGCACCGAGCCGTTGGCGGCATTGGCCGTCTCGTTGACAGAATCAAGCGAGAAGGCGCCGAGCGACGTGGTGTTGGAAGAGGCTGCCGCGAACGAGGCCGAATGCGTGTCGCCAAGATCGGCATCGTTGAAACTGATGGTGCCCGCCGCGCTCTGCGAATCCGAGAGATCCGGCGTGGTGTTCGCGTCTTCTACCACCGAGCCGCTCTGCGGACTCGATGTGATGATGACCGAGTCGTTTGCGCCATTGAACTGGAGTGTCACGGTCGCCCAACTGAGCGTGCCATTGCCCAGCTCGATAGCGTAGGTGAATGTGTCAGTCAGCGTTTGCCCGGTCGCCAGCGCCTGAAGCTGAACGTTGATGTCGCCCTTGTCGTAATGAACGGTGCCGTCCGCTTCAATCCAGATGCGAGCACCGAGGGCGCTGCGGTCACCGGTTCCGGCCATTCCGGCGGCATCACTGCTGTACGCTACATCTTTGACCAGCAGATCAGCCGGTGCGTAGTTCTTGGTGGACGCGGAAGCGCTCGTTCCATTGTCCAGGGAGAACAGCGTCTTGGCCGCGCCCCCAAGGTCATTTGCCAGCACATTCAAGATGAGAATGTTGCTGGCGTCTTCCGTAAACGAGAAAATGTCCGTGTTGGCTTGCGGAGTATTGCCGAACGAAACCGTGCTGCCGCCGCCCGTTGTCTGCGTCGCCATAGCTTTAAATCCTCTGGGTGATGCGCCGTCCGCATTCACGGACCGGCGCAAATTGCACAATGGCGCGGGGATGATCGGCCGTTGCCTTGCCTATGCTGCTGAAGAAAAATGCCGAGCTGCTCAGCATGCCTGCCGTCATGCTCAGCGCTTCGAAAAGGTGTAAACAGAACACGTGCCGCTCAAGCCTGTTTGGGGCTGGAGTCGATCCAGGCTCGCGATCGGATGTCGTGTGCACGGTCGCGCGCTTGACAGCCGCCATGTTCGCAAACCGCAAACTTGGCTGGATCGGAAGATCGCAAATTGACGAAGAATTCGAACTTGCCCGAGCCCAGCCGAACATTGCTACAAAATGCGTGCACGTCATTCGCAACCCTCGTCTGCCAATGCAGAGCAGAGAGCGTCGCCGCAAATCAATTCACGCAATTGGTAGCGCTCGCTCGGACGGCGATAGGTCCGCCAGCCAGCGACAGTCCATCAGACTGCTGCCAAGTTACTCGAAAAGATCTAGAGCGGTATCCCCCTGCCCAACGTGGCCGGTGCTTAGCCGCCCACGTTTTGGCAATTATTTGATCTTGCAATATTCGCGGCTCCAGAAGCGACGACCGTGATCGAGAAGCGCCACGGCCGCCTGCTCCTAATTAAATAAGCCTATTTTAAATTAAAGCATCAGTCCATTTATATATTTACGCGATCGATTTAATAATTAATACATCGAAATCAATAACAAAGAGGCTCTTGCGTCCCTCCTTGCGAGGCGACACCGGAATTTTACGGCTTGCCTCCCGGATGCACTCGGTTCGCGAGATGATCTTTGCCTCGCGCAGATCGGCAACTCGCAGGGAGCAATTGGAGCCGAAACTCAGCCCCAATTCACGAAGACGAGGCATGAAAGCAGCAGTCTCGCAATACTTTGCACCAACCTGTGCTTATTAATTTGCGCATCCGACGATCCAGGCCCACCGTGAAGCGGCGGACGTGGCCTTCAATGTGTTGCTGGTCATCCCATCGGGTCAATGTAGCCGTCCTCGTCGCCCGGGCGTACGTTCCAGAGCGTGAGACCATCGCGGGGGATCCGATGGTGGTGCGCTCTAAGAGCGAGACGCGTAGCCAGAGCGCTGATGCTATCCAATGGCTGGGTTATGGCTCGGTAGCCGGCGCATGTGTCCTGGGGTGCGGCGAGAAGAGTCCTCGATGCTCTCGCACGAAGCTTCGCATCTCCTGTTGCTGTCCCGCACGTCTCTCGTTCGCTTTAACGCGCAACAGGGCCTCGGCAAGCCGCGTTCGAAATCCATGTGAAGCTAAAACCGAAACCAGTTCCCGGTTGACGCGCGAACGCGGCCAAATCGACCGCCATTAAATGATATATTTGATTATTGTGTATAATCATGATGACTCCATCGCAAAATTGAAAAATATGTTGGGGAAAAGAAAACATGGGAGGTTGAAATGGAAGCTGCCCGCCGCTTTCGCGCAATGGCGTTACTTTGCCGACAGACTGCCGCACTCCAACCTGAGAGAAGCTGGAAACTGCTTGCAGAGGCAGAGTATTGGGAACATCTGGCGGCTGCGGCCTTAGCTCATTGAGCTTCGGTCGAGCGTTCTTTGTCTTTCGCTTTTCGTCGACTTCTTACTTCAAGTCATTTTCTGAGGCATGTGATGTCGAGTACGCGTCAGATCTTTTCTAGTGCTGTTCTGAGCGAACGGCACCAGGCGCTTCTGGAGGAGCTTAGAGAGGTGGAGAAGCTTCGAAGTAAGCTCCGACATGTAGAGGCAAAAACAATCGGCAGAAGACGGCGTACCAAAGCGAGCGGCAGAGCAAGAGCCGTTTAGAGACCTGCCGGGTCCGAAGGCTGACCCGCGTTGGCTCACTCGCGCGGCTGATGCACGGATGCCCGCGCTCCTCGCATCTGCCACTACTTTGAAAGGGGACTGGGCGCCTTCATCCCCGCAGTAGCGAGCCTCCGCGATGACGTCGCTGCGACATGTCGCCAACCAGCCAGGCCGGGGTGCCCCACAACGCTTGAACTAAACTCGGCGGCGAGACCGGCCACCTGTTCAGGGTCGCGCCTTAGCTCCGACTTTCATTCGACGTTGCACTTCGGAACACTGCAACGAGTCGATCGCCTTCCCAAAGCTCAACGTCGTGCTCGTCATGCATTTGCTCGGCTCGTCGTCTCGCCGCCTGCTCGTCAATGCAGTCGAGCTTTGCAGCGCAGATCACTTGCCGGCTGCCGTCCACCACGAACACCTTGTACCGCATGATGCAGTCCGATCCAAAAGGGTGACCACCATCGTACCCGATTGTCCGTCTGAGGCAGTGCCAAACCAAGTGCGACGCACCGAACCTTTGTACGTGTAGCAGTTCGGCCGTGCCTGCTCGTTCAATCCCTCGGCCGCGCGGCGGCAGCACCTTATATGTCGCTACCTCAGTGGCGTAATCTCACTGCGTGCCGAAGCGTGCGGCTCGAGCTCAAGAGCGAGAGGCCACCAAGCGTCATCAGCAGCACACCGAACCATGCCGTCCAGCTGCGCGCTTCGTCGTGCGCCTCTGCAATGCGCGCGCCCAGCGGCATATCCTGAGGTGGGTTGGCGGGCGCGGCGGCGAGAAGCTGCCCAGCGTCGACTTGGCCCGGCACGGAGTGTTCGGGCGTGAGCTGGTTGCTGGGAATATCTACGATGGGGGCCGCCGACATCAGGGTAGAGCCCGTGCCGAGATCGGGAGCGGCATCTGCTACCTGCATTTCGGGTACAGTCGTCCGAGATCGCTCGGGCGGCGCGGAGCGCAGCAACTCCGCGCGCGCATCAACGACCGCGCTCCGCCTGGCCTGCGTGGTCCCGTTTCCGTCCAAACTGGCGCTGCGGTCTTTGGCCACGCGAGCCCGAATGGGCTTCTTCACCGTCGCGATGCCCTCGACCAGGAACCAGCATTTGCGGCGACCGTCCGTTCGGTAGACCCAATGCTGTCCGCCACTGGTCGAGGTACCGGGACGCGGCACGCATTCGGCTTGCGGCGGAGAGGTTACCGTGGGTTGGGACGTAGCAGTATTGAAGAAGTCGGCAACAGGATTGGAGGACGCGGGCGCCGCCGAAAAACCTCCGACAAGGACCAAACTGGCGAAATACAATCGCAATTGACCGGACATCGAAAACTCCCGGGTGCGCCCTACCCCCGCTTGAGCCTTAGCGGCGACAACGGCTCCCATACGGCTTAAATCGGGCGGCGCGATGAATTAATTGTCCTCTTGACCACCTAATTAATGTGCCGGCCCAGCACTCCAGGGGTGCAACACGAGGCAGCGCGATCGATTCATCGATCCATCTGAGTTGCGCCGGCCCTCGCTCCCGCCCACGATCTGCGCCGCGGCCGCCGGTCGATCGCCATCGTTGCGCTCGTCGAAACACGAAAGCGCAACTCGCCGAGGAATGAGTCTGTGGAGGTCACGAGACGTGGCTACCCCTCGCAGCGAATTAAATACTTCGCCACGATATTACCACTGTCGCGCCTTTCTCCCTGCCACCTCTCACATTTAAATGTGGATTGCAGGATCAATATTTAACTGACGGCTTGTCTGCTCCCGGATTCCCGACTTGTCTGCCTGGGCCTTCTGCCCAAGATTCGGATGGAGCCATGAACACCGCGCATTTTAATTCGCTCTCCATTGACGAGCTCTGGATACTTCACCAAGAGGTCGCCGCCCAACTCGCTCAGAAAATGTTGGTGCAAAAAGCACATTTGGAGGAAAGGCTCCACAGGATTGGACTGGCCAACGAGGCCACACGGCTCAATCGTAAGCGCCGCCGTCCATACCCGCCTGTCCGTCCCAAATATCGCAATCCGAAGAACCCAGCGGAGACATGGTCGGGTCGCGGCAGGCAGCCGCGATGGCTGCGTCCGCAGCTTCGAAGCGGCCGAGATTTGGACGATTTCCTGATCGATCAAGCTTCAGCTCAAAAGCGGCAGACAAATTGAGCGCTGATTGCGGCATTTGAGATGGCGCCAGTTGCTACCTCATGGGGCTCTGAGCTTTTACATCATCGTTTAAACGCGGGGTCATAACCATGCTTGGAGGCATGGCCATAGCGAGCGCTTGCGATCTGTCTGATGGTCTAGCTGAATCGCTCGGGGGGCCCGCGGCGCAGTGAAGACATCGACGAGAATCTCAAGCGCGCGATGGTCCGCGTCTAGTCGGGGCGCCCTCTGAAGTGCCGCCTAGCCGCATTCCACGCTCGAAGGACTGGAAGGAGGAGGGCGACGAGAAAAACTCTGATTGCAACCGGCGTCATTCCGCGCCGCAGGAGTGGTGGGTCGTGATCGACCGAGCGGCCGGCCGTCGTGTTGATCGTCACCGGAGATGGGGTTCCTGCTCGCCGAGTAGGTGCCCGTCTGCGCGAGGGCAGGACAACTACAACGAACAGAACGTTCACCAGTAGCCATATTCCCACAATGAGAAGGAAAGTACGCACGAGAACGACCATCGTTGATCTAAAATCGCCGAGCTTACTCCTGCCTCATAACCCGGCGCGCAGCCGGCAACACTGCGTTCGCGGACGAAGCCGCTTCAGCGCAGCCGGCACATTTGGCGTGCCCCGAGGCCGTTGGGTCCTGAGCGCTTCGCAAGCGTCCAGGATCGCTCGCAGCCTAGTCGGGCGCAACACTCGCGTCTGTGCGCTTTCGAACATTCATGGCCCTTCAGGTATGCTAATTCTATGCATCATCCGGCGAGAGCCGGACAGGGATGGCTCATCAGCCAGGTCCTCAGCCCGCAATCCCTGAACAGGGGCCGGGTCATGGAGCATGACCAAATTTCGCAGCACGATGAGCGGCGAATTTGGCGGTCCGCATAGAACCAAATTCGAGTTTCGGCAGTTGACTCCCGGTGGATCCGAACAAGCAAACTGATTGTTCGGGCCGAGGATAAGTTTAAAAGCTAAGCCGGCACACATGAAGGACCTCCGACGACGTTTGGAAAAGGTCCGCGCTGACGCCAGAGAGTTTACGCTGATGAGTCAGCAGGCGACGGACATGGAAAAGCGCGAGTTGTTTAAGCGCTTGGCGGATGAGCTCGCCTTCGAGGCTCTCGAGCTTGAGCTAATCGTGAAGAAAAATGAGCCACCTAATCCGTGCGGCCAGCACGAGGTCGTGGAGTTCAAGCCACCCTCTCAGCGAAAGCGCGGCTGACGCGGAAGAGCTAGATCGTGCGTGCACGACGGATCTTTGCGGCTCCGCCAGCGATCGCTGCGCCGCCCCACGCCCCCTCTTCGGGCCAGCTGTCCCGCAACGCCCCGCTTGTGGCATCCACCTGACTTTCAGAAGGTTCGCCGCCCTTTTCGCGGCTGAGACAATCCGTACGAGCGCTACGACAAGCACGTAATCGACTTATCCCATCGGATCTGTGCGCTTTATCGAATGGGTGACGATATAGAGACCAGGAAAAAGCCGAACGGCAATCTGGCCGTGTCCACCCCATACAAAGAACGTCGCACGAGACGTGCATTGTTCTGTCGAAGAGCTTAAAAAGGCTCTTGCGGGCCAATCTTTTAAAGGTGGTGGACGCACCAGGGCTCGAACCTGGGACCCGCTGATTAAGAGTTCAAGACCATTGAACGGCATCCCGAAGCTCGATCGAATCGACTTGAACGTCCTCGTCCAGCTGCAGAAGGACGGCAGGATGACCAACGCCAATCTGGCCGAGGCAGTCGGCCTTTCGGCGAGCCCGTGCCTGCAACGTGTCAAGCGGCTGGAAGCGGCCGGGTACATAAGGGGCTATGGTGCGCAGATCAACCTTGCGAAGCTGACCGAGAGCATAACGGTCTTCACCGAAATCACCTTAGTCGATCACCGCAAGGAAGATTACGTCAAGTTCGAGTCCTGTATGCGCAACGTCGACGAGCTGATGGAATGCCATCTTATCAGCGGCGGTTACGACTATTTGCTGCGCTTCGTGTGCCGCAACATCAACCACTATCAAGAGCGAATGGAAAACCTACTTGAACGCAACGTCGGCATCGAGAAATACTTCAGCTATATCTTGCTGAAATCTCCCATCGTGAAGCATGCCCTTCCGCTCAAGACACTGCTCGATCCTCAGTGGTCAGGCGACCAACTCGCTGCTGACGCTTCCGCATCACACCCCAGGCTGACTTGCGCTGTTGTTTAGCGGACGGCTTGCTCCAATACCTGCCCATCTCAAGCCTCGCGTATAGAACGCAATCAGCGCCAAGCGCGATCCGTACAAACATCGCACAAGATCGTAGGCTAGCGTGAAATCATACGCAACGCGGCCGCGGAGCGCCTCGAACTTCGATCCCATTGTTCGCCTGCTCTGACTTACTGGTCGCAGCCCCGGGCTTATCCGACCGAGAACGGTTTCGTCGCACGATCGCAACCTTACCGGCGCGGCGAAACTCCGGAAGGCGGAGGCCAATGTTGAGTTGCTTAAAGGGGACAAGTGACTCACGCGCCTCGCAGGATGAAGTCGCTTCTGAGCACAATCGCGATGCGCTAATTGCACACCATCACGCGCCGGTATCGCCCTTAGACGTAGTGGCAGTCACTGTCCGAGGAATAGTCATCGCGCGAACGGCCATAGGTGTAGCCGGCAGAGGCTCCGGCAGCATAGGCGCCTGCAACATAGGCGGCGCGATGGCCGTATTGGTATCCGCCGTAGCGGCCGTGGTCTCCGAAGCGGTTGTAAGTGACCGATGTGCCGCGAACCGCACTCTCCACCGTCGGTCCGCCCCGACCAGCGGCGCCGACACGCCCAGCCGCCGCGAGATCACCGCGCGGTGCAGGTCCAGTACCGAGACGAGGCGCCGGGCCGCCAAGCCCGGCACGGGGGGCACCGCCAGGCCCTATCGGAGGACGAGCTGCGAAAGCCGGAGGACCTCCGGCTGCCAGCGGAGGCGGCCCGCCGGCCGCAATCGGCGGAGGCCCGGCCATGGGGGGCGGCGGAGGAAACTGCGCGAAGGCTGCATGTGGCGACAGCGTCACGGCTGCGAGCGTCGCAGTGAGGGACAGTATCAGGAGTGTCTTGCGGGACATGGTCTTTCCTCTTGTCAAAACTGCGTTTCGAGAACGGGCTCGGGTTTGAGTACGGATATCCGCTCCGACGCAGGCGCATCATCGTGAGAAGGCACCGCGGGCTCATGCGTGGACGAGTGATCGCTGTGATCAGGGTGAATGCGGAACCAGGCCACATACAGCGCAGGCAGGAACAGCAGCGTCAGCAGCGTGCCGACAATGATGCCGCCCATCATCGCGTAAGCCATCGGGCCCCAGAAGATCTCGCGCGCGATCGGAATCAGCGCGAGACTTGCCGCGGCCGCGGTCAGCAGGATCGGTCGCATGCGATGCTCGGTCGCTTCCACAACGGCATCCCAGGCCGGGCGCCCCTCCTTCCTCAAATCCTCGATCTGGACGATCAGGATCACGGAGTTGCGCACCAGGATGCCGATCAGGGCGAGCACGCCGAGGATAGCCACGAAGCCAAGCGGGGCGCCGCTCGGCAGGAGCGCCATGACCACACCGATGACGGCGAGCGGCGCAACGGCGAACACCAGAAACAAGCGATGGAAGCTCTGCAACTGGATCATCAGCACCGTGGCCATGACGAAGAGCATGAGCGGAACGACGGCCATGATCGGCGCCTGGCTCTTGGCGCTCTCCTCCACGGAGCCGCCGATCATCACCGAATAGCCGGCCGGTAGCGCTTTGCTGAACTCCGCCACCTTCGGCGCGAGCTGGTCCACGATCGTCTTGGGCTGCACGTTGCCGACGATGCCGGCCTTCAACGTGATGGTGGGGATCCGTGCGCGCCGCCAGATCGTCGGCTGCTCGAGCTCGTACCGCAGATTGGCGACGGCTCCGAGCGGCACGGATTGACCGCCGAGCCCCGTCAACTGCAAATCGCGCAGCGTGTTGATGGAAGCACGTTCCGGCGCGGTTGCACGTCCGGTGACATTGACGAGATAGATGCTGTCGCGCACCTGCGTGATCGGTGTGCCCTCGAGCACGGAGTTCAAGGTCGTGGCAATGTCCTCCGAGGTCACGCCGAGCTGGCGCGCCTTGTCCTGGAGAACGTCGACCTTGACGACGCGGGCCGGCTCCATCCAGTCGAACACGACATTGCCGAGATCGGGATTGCTTCGCACGATGCCGGCGAGCTTCTGCGAGAGATCTCGCACCTTCGCGATGTCGGGCCCACTCAAGCGATACTGCACGGGACGACCCACCGGCGGTCCGACTTCGAGCAGCTTGACGTAGGTGTCGGTCCCGGGGAACGTCTTCTTCAGGTAGTCCTCGAACTGTGCCTTGACCTGGTCGCGCGCCTTGATGCCGCCCTTGGTCACAACCACCATCTGGCCGAACCAGGTGTTGGCGGTCTGCACGTCGAAGGACAGGACGAAACGCGGCGAGCCGGTGCCGACATAGGTTGACCAGTGATCGACCGAATTGTTGCCCTGAAGCTGTTCGCGTTCGAAGCGCGCCATCTGCGCATTGGAGTCGGCGATCGACGCGTTCTGCGGCAGGTTCCAGTCGATCACCAGCTCGGCGCGATCGGACGACGGGAAGAACTGCTGCTGCACGAAGTTCATGCCGAACAGCGCCAGCAGAAAGGCCGCAACCGTGACGCCGATCGTCATCCAGCGATAATGCATGCAGAAGAGCAAGAGACGCGCGAACAGCTGCGCTACGCGCCCCTTCTCTTCATGATGGCCCTTTATTTTTGCGGGCAGGATGGTGACGCCGAGCAACGGCGTGAACAGCACCGCCACGATCCAGGAGACGATCAGGGAAACCGCGATGACAACGAACAGCGTGAAGGTAAACTCACCCGCATTGCTGTTATTGAGCCCGATCGGAATAAAGCCGGCGACGGTCACCAGCGTGCCCGTCAGCATGGGAAAGGCGGTCGAGGTATAGACGTGGGTTGCCGCCTTTTCGAGGGGATCTCCGACTTCGAGGCGCGCTACCATCATTTCGACCGCAATCATGGCGTCATCGACCAGGAGGCCGAGCGCGATGATCAAGGCACCAAGCGAGATTCGCTGCAGCGAAATGCCGGCATAGGCCATCACGACGAAGGTGATGGCGAGAACCAGCGGAATCGCAATCGCGACGACGAGTCCGGCGCGCATGCCCAGGCTGAGAAAGCTGATGCCGAGGACGATGATCACGGCCTCGAACAGCGCCTCGGTGAAGCCGGATACGGCATGCTCGACCACGATGGGTTGATCGGCGACGAGTTGAACGCCGACCCCGATCGGCAAGTCGGCCGTGATTTTCGACATCTCCTCCTTCAGCGCTTCGCCGAAGTGCAGCAGATTTGCGCCGGACTTCATGCCGATGGCAAGCGCGATCGCCGGCTCGCCATTGTACCTGAACAACGTCCTGGCCGGGTCGGCATATCCGCGCGTGATGGTTGCGACGTCGGTCAGGGGGAAGAAGCGATCGTTGATGCGCAGATTGACTGCCTTCAGGCTTGCCTCTGACGTGAACTGGCCGTTCACTCGCACACTGATCCGCTCGGGTCCTTCCTGGAACACGCCGGGCGGCGTGACCGCGTTCTGCCCTTGCAGAGACGCCATGATGGAGTGGACGTCGAGACCGAGGGCTGCGATCTTGCGGGTGGAGAATTCGAGATAAATGACCTCGTCCTGCGCGCCCAGGATGTCGACCTTGCCGACATCGGGCACGGTCAGGACCTTGGCTCGGATGTCCTCGACCTCATCGCGCAGCTGTCGTTGGCTCAGCCCGTCGCTGGTGAACGCATAAATGTTGCCGAACACATCGCCGAAGCGGTCGTTGAAGCCGGGCCCGATCACCCCTTGCGGGAAGTCGCCCTTGATATCCGCGATCATGTTGCGGACGCGAACCCATGTCGGCTTGACGTCGGCAGCCTTTGTGGTGTCGCGCAGATAAACGAAGACGGTGGTCTGGCCCGCAACCGTCACGCTCTTGGTGTAGTCGAGCGATTCCAGCTCCTCCAGCTTCTTCTCGATCCGGTCGGCGACCTGGCGTGTCATCTCTTCAGGCGAGGCGCCCGGCCACTGCGCCTGGATCACCATGGTTTTGATGGTGAAGTCAGGATCTTCCTGCCGTCCCAGCTGAAGATACGCAAAAAGGCCCGCCGCCATGAAGGCGATCATGAAATACCAGACGAGCGAACGATGGCCGAGCGCCCAGTCGGAAAGGTTGAACGGTTTCATGGCATTTCATCCTGTGCAATGCGGACTTGCTGTCCTTGCTTGAGGCTGTGGATTCCCGCGGTGACGACGCGTGTGCCGGGAGCAAGCCCGCCGGTGACGCGCGCGCCGGTTTGGTCTGCGACCACATCGATCCTCTGCAGCGAAACCGTGTTGGCGGGCTGATCGACGATCCAGACGAAATTTGCACCGTCCTTGGCGAGCAGCGCCGAGCTGGGCAGGCGCAATATCCCGCCTTGGCTCTTGTCAAGTTTCGCGGTGACAGTCGCGCCGAGGCGGAATCCTTCGGGCGGATTGCTGAGGGCAATGCGGACCCGCCTCAATCGCGTCACCGGATCGGCTTGCGGCGCGATCTCGCGAACGCTCCCTTGCACCTGAACGGAGGGCAAGAGCTGCAGGCTGACCGTGAATGGCAGGCCGACCTCCAGCGGCAACGGAAAGTCCTGTCCGATGTCGACGACAGCTTCGCGAATATCGGGTCTTGCGATCGTCACCACGCTTTGGCCAGGAGATACCACCTGGCCGACTTCTGCCCCCACTGCGGTGACCACACCGGCGAAATCGGCCTTGATCTGCGAATAGCCGAGCTGCTCGATCGCCTTGGTCAGATTTGCCTGTTCGCGAGCCACCGTTGCTTCGGCGCCGGCACGCGCCTGCTCGGCGTTGTCCAACGTCTGCTTTGTGGTCGCGTCGGTCGTGATGAGCGTTCGCTGCCGTTCCTCCGTCGCTCTCACGGTCGCGAACTGCGCCTCGGCCTTGGCAAGCTGCCCTTTGGCGGCGCGAACGGCGAGCTCAAGGGCCGTGGGGTCGACGACGCCCACCGTCTGTCCTTCATTCACGAGATCACCGACGTAGACAGGTCGCGTGGTCAGGCGCCCCAGTACGCGGAAACCGAGATTTGTCTTGTAGCGTGGCTCGACGACGCCCACCGCCACCGCATCGTCTGCGCGGTCCGCTTCGAGAAGCACCGATTGGACCGGCCGCACGGGCTCGGGCGCCTTTGTCTCCTGCTGACATCCGGCAAGTGCCAACGCACATGCAAGTGGGCCCGCCACGATCATTGCGCGGCTCGTCATGAGCGGTCTCCTTCATAAGTCACGGACTGGCCCACGCTCAAAAGCTTGCCGCCGTCGACGACGACGCGCTCGCCCGGCTCGAGGCCCGCTTTGATCAATACTTCTCCGGCCTCGTAGCCGCTCACTGTTACCGGCTTCAGCGAGGCTGTCCGCGTCGCCGGATCGACGGTCCAGACCGCCGGCCTGGTATCGGCCGCCATCAATGCACGCCAGGGCAATGCGATCTGCCGCTCGGCCTTTACTTTCACAGTTCCCGCGACGGGGCTTCCAAGCGTCATTGCGGCAGGCGGATCCTCGATGGCAACCTTGACCCGAATGGTCGAACTCTTGGCGTCGACGGCCGGCGAAACCTCCCGAACTTGGCCGCCTGCGGTCACGCCCGCATCGGAGACGAGCGCCAACGAAACGTCGCGGCTATCGGCATTGCTGAGGAAAATGGACTCATAAACGTCAAAGACGGCGTCTCGCTCCCCATCCTGCGCCAGCGAAAATACGGGTTGCGCAGCCTGTACGACTTGACCGGTTTCCAGATTGCGCGCGGTGACGACGCCGTCCGCTCCGGCTCGCAGCGCGGTATAGCCGAGGGCGTCCTTTGAGGTTCCAAGCTGCGCTGTTGCCGCTTCGAGCGCGCCTTCCGCGGTGCGCAATCCCTCCTGCGCCTGGTCGTAGACCGTGCGCGTGGTGAAGCCGCTTGCGATCAGCGTCTTCTGCCGCTCGAAAGTCGCCTTCGCCACGCGCAGCTGCGATTCTGCGGCGAGAACAGCGGCGGTCGCGGCATCGACATCGGCCTCTTGTTCGGCCGGGTCGAGAAGCGCCAGCACTTCGCCGGCCTTCACGTGGGTCCCGACATCGGCATAGCGCGCGAGGACACGCCCGCTGACGCGGAATGAGAGATCCGCCCGAAAGCGGGCCTGCACCTCGCCGGTCAAGGTGATCAAGGACTGCCGATCCCTGGGCTGCACGATTTCCGTGCGCACGAACGCGGCGCGCGCGGGGGGCATGGCGGCGTGATTATCGCACCCGCCGAGCGGGCCGGCGACAAGCGCGAGCGCCAAGGCGCCGAGAGGTTTCAGACCGATCTTGGAATGGTTGAAATAGCGCGGTTTCATAGCGCGGCCATTCGGGGAGAGGGTGATAGCAGTCCGCCCAAGACGTCCGAGGCCCCGCTGAGCGAGACCGGTTCGCTCGGATGCGCTCGCAATAGATTTGGATCCGTTCGCATGGCGGCCGAACGCTCGATCTGATCCGAGAGGCCGGAGCTAGGGCCAGGCGCCACGGACGACCTGGCCTTCAGCCGACGTGGCGACCTCATGCGGCGCGTCGCCATCGACCAGCTCGCCTGCTGCTCCCGCTCGCTCAGGTGAAATGAGAAAATGACGGACGTGAACTCGGCGGCTATGCCGTGCTCGATCCGTCCGCCGAGCCCCTTGGCAAGATCATTGCTGATCTGGAGCTCCCGGCCCGGGGCCGCCCGCCCCGGCCGCGAGCCGTTATCCAGCACGACGCAGTTGGCGACCGAGCCGATGCGCGTCAGCTTGACTTTGATCTCGCCGGCGCGCGCGCCGAAATACGCATGCTTCGCTGCGTTTACAATCAGATCGTGGACGATCAGGCCAAGCCGCCCGCACCGCTCTGATTGAAGCGGGAGAGCCTCAGTTGCGAATGCCAGCCGGATCCCCATTCGATCCAACAAGGACTGGCGCATGGCGCAGCCCAGTCTGCGAATGTATGTCGCGGCGTCATTGAGGGCTTCGCCCTGTGGCACTGCAAACGCCCGATGCAACTCCGCATGTCCGTGGAGCAGCTCGACCACATCGCTCAAAGCGGCCTTTGCTTCCGCCCCGTCGGCCCGGATGGCCGCAGCCGCGACCAGATCGATCGCCGAGGCGATCCCTTTATCGACCCTGTGATGCAATTCGCGCAGCAGGATGCCGTCTTGTGGGCGGTACGGGTCCGGGCTCAACATGGTCACTGTGATCTCCTGATGTGGACCGGACGATCGCGAGGCCAACGCACCTTGCGGCTTCGACCATCCGGGAGGCCGTCGCAGGTCTTTGCCGACCCAGCGACGCATAAATAAACTATACCGTATATTTTCTTTTTCTTGCCTTTTCCCGCCGGGCGTGTCAAGTGCGATCTGCGTGCGCACAGACTCGTGATTGGGAGACCGACGGATGACAAAAAAGAGCAGCCCGAAACGGGGCAGACCAACGAAAGACCTGGCCGGTGACGTCCAGGCTCGAATCCTCGATGCAGCTCAGCAACTCTTTCTCGAGAAGGGCTACCGCAGCGCCAGCATCGATGACATCTCCGAGCTGGCGCCGGCGAGCAAGCCGACCATCTATGCTCATTTCCCCGGCAAGGACGCACTGTTCGCGGCGGTGGTGGCCCGCACCATCACTGGGCTGACGGATTTCGAAGGCTTCGAGCCTGAGGGCCGCACCCTTCAGGACAAGCTCTCAAGTCTCGGCACCGCGGTCGTGGAGAAGGTCATCGAAGAATCGTTGGGCATGGTTCGCGCCACGATTGCCGAGGCGCAGCGTTTCCCCGAATTGAGCCGCAACGTCCACGATGCCGCGCGCGATCGCTCCGTCAACGCCGTTTCCCAACTCTTGAATGAAGCGACGCAGAAGCTGGCGCGCTCTCCAAAAGGTCCCTTCACCGGGAAGCGAAGCCTTGCCACCGCTCAGATCTTTCTGGATCTGATCCTGTTGCCGATGCTGTTTCGTTCGTTGGTGGGAGAAACACCGAAGGAGCTGAGACGGGAATTGCCGTCTTTCGTGCGCGAACGGGTCGGCTTTTTCCTTGCGGCCTGTGAGGCGGACTGGACGCCGTGAGCCGGCAACCCGTCGAGCGCTCGGTTCGACCGGCAGGCTTGTAAAGCAAATCGACCCGGATGCCGGTCACTTGAGAGGACGCCGCGTTAACGGACGCTGCGTTGCTGAGCGCTTCGGCGCAAAAGCTCATCATCTCGCCGAAGGCCGGCCGAAGAGCATGCGCTTTGATGCGCGACGGATTGAGGTATGCATCCATCGCATCGAGCAGGCAGCAAGCGAGCACCATCGGGCTCCCTGCTCGAAATTCGCCGCTCGCCTGCCCAGCCGCGATGATCGACTGCACGAGACCGCGGACCCCGTCGGCGTGGGACAGGGCGATCGGCCAATTCGCCTGTCCTGCGGCAACCACCAATTCGTGCAGCCTGAGATCGTGTGTCAGCCTGTGTTCATGTCGCTGGGAGATCGTGATGAGAGTCGCGCTCAGGCGGTCCAGGCCGGAGCCGCCGCGGCGAGGTGCACTTGCGGCTGCCGCCGACACCTCATCAAGCAATTCTGCCACCACTGCCTCTTCGAGCGCCTGGCGGGAAGGATAGAACCGGTAGAGGTTTGCCGGGGACATGGACGCGCCGCGGGCGACGTCGGCAACCGTCGTCTTCCGATAGCCGATGGCCCGGTACAGCCGAATGGCAGCCTGCACAATTCTTTCGTGGGTGCACGACGATCCAACCTGACGGGTAGTCTGTGCCTGGAGCACGTTCGGCCTCAACGTGACGGGGACGCCTGCATTTCACGCCGGCAGGCCTCGCCGAACTCGCGCAACGGGTCCATCTCCTCCAAGAAGCCCGGCAGGTCGACGAACGATGTGTTCGGCGCAAGGTAGGTCTCGATGATCAGCCGCCCTGCCCGCTCCGCAGCATTGACAACCTCATCATTGGACAGGATCCGCATGCGCCCGATCAGCGCATACAAATTCACCAATGCCGGGATCTCGGATTTGTCGCTGGTCAGCGCGTCCGCATAAAGCCGGGACGCCTCCTCGATGAAGCATCGATACAGCTTTTCACGCTTGGAGACCGCGTGGGCATGATGGCGCTCCCGGACCCTGCGGCGACGGGTCACCCATCCCGTCACGATCGTGGAAATCGCTCCGAAGGCAGAGCCCCCGAACGCGGCGAAAGCGGGAAAATAGATCGTGTTCATGCGATCATTCCTCATCTTTTGTGCCACGATACCGGTGCGACCCCACGGCCTTGACCGAAGCAGCGGCCGCTGCGTGCTCGAAGACAGCTCCGCAAGCTTCGCTCAGCTCTGACTTTTTTTGCCTGAGACAGGCTTCCACATTCGTGGCGTCGGGGATGTAGCCGGCGCACAGGCGAAACGCGTCAGGCGCGCATGCCGCCCTCTGCTCGGCTGTGCCGCGGTCCTCCTGCGCGAAAGCAGCCTCGGCGCCCAGCGCAACGAACACCAGGACTGCGAGCACCAGTCGGTTCTTGAACATATCGAATCCCTTCTCAAGTTGAGGCACTGCTGTCCGAAGGGGGAATCCCGGCCTCATTCCGAAGTCCCCATCGTCCAACCAGGACGAACACGGGCTTGTGAGTCTCAGCTCTTGACACATCCCGCGATCGGCGCCGTATATGAAATATACGGTGTAGTTTATTTAGGAGGTCGAAGATGTCAAGCCTGTTCTTGGCGCTGGTACGGGAAAATCCCTGGCCGGGGATTGCCGTCGCGTCGCTCAATCTGATCGTGGCCGTGTCGCTCGTGGGCGTGAGCCTGCTGGTGGGTCTCACCATCTCGGTGCTCGCCTGGGTGCACGCGCTCGCCGATCGCGAGCCCGCCCCGGTACGGCATGCGGCCAGCCCACGGAGCTTCGCATGACCGCGGCACTGCTGCTCGCTCGCGGTTGCATCATCTATTCGGTCAACGTCTGGCTCGCGCCAGTCGAATGCATGTTCGACATGATCGAATTGGAACTCGTCCGCAGAGGCATCGCGCTTGAAGGGGTCGAGCACCCTTCCCCCTCCGCCGCCTGAGCATCCTGGAATTTCGACATGCTCAACTTCATCGAAGTGTTCGACATCATGCACGTGGAGCCGGCCACCGGCGCTTCAGTGTGGACCGGACTCACCGGCACGCGAACGGCCCTCGAACGCGACGGGCACCTGATCGACCCGAAGGCGATGGCCTATTGCCCGGCCGACTGGATCGACGAGCGCGGCTATCTCGATGCCGAACTCGCGCGCCGGCATCCCCGCCCCTGGGGCATCTGACGGTGAGACGAAATCAGTCCATGTCCAGGAGCCGGCTGCCGTGAGCAGGAAATCTGCGCTGTCGAGACACGCGAACAGTCTTGTCGAACCCGAGCTTCCGTTGCGGGCCTATTTTCTGTCGGTTGGAGGAGCGCTGCTCCTGCTGCTGCTGGCCGCCGATTGGGTGCTGCCCGCACCTTTGCCGAGCCGGCTCACGGACTCGCATTCTGCGCTGCCGCCGATCCGCATCCACACAGAGCTGAGAGGACCGGAAGCGGTCATCATCGATACCATCGGGTTCGGACTGCTCCCGATGCCCCCTGAACACGATATCGCTGTGGCTCCATCGCAGCTGCTGGAACCTGAGGTCGCCAACGCCGCTGTGATTATCAGTGACAGTAGCCCAGCGCCGACGACTGATCTGCGCCTCCGCGAAAGCCTGGCACGGTTGCAGTCCCCCGTTCACGATCAAGCAAGCAAAGCCACGAGGCCACGTGATGTCGCGGCACGACAGCGCACCCTCGCTCAGGCACGCCCCGGAAAGCGGCGGCGATCCGCTCGACATCCGAGTTTCGAAACCAGCCGCGGCGGCTGCGTTTCATTGAGTCGCGAGCACGGTCCTTGCCGGTACGCTCTCGTGCCGAACTAGGTCACTGTTCATGTTTTTGGATGAAAACCACAGGATTCACGCGATGTCCAAGAAGCACCTGTTTGCCCTGATCGTTTTTTCGGCTGCCCTTGCTGGCACGGGAGCTATGGCCGATGTCACGCAGGCTCCTGCCGATGCAGAACAGCACACCGCGGCCGCGCAGGGTAATGCCGACGAAGCAGCTATTCGCCGTGTGCTCGAACAATTCAGCACCACGAAGGTACCACTCGGCCAGGCAATGGCGATCGCGGAGCGGCTGCATGACGGCTCGAGGACCGCAGACGTCAGTTTCGAGATATCGGGCCCGCCGGTCTATCGCGTGCGCACGGTCAAGAATGAGCGGATCTTTGAAAATGTCATAGATGCGAATACCGGAAGCGTATCGCAAGCGGAAATTGCGTCATCGCTGAAGGAACTCGATCGAGAGGACCTGGCCAACATCATCGCCCTGAAGTGGATCAAGCAGGAACTGTCGGACGCGGTGCGGGTCGCCGAAAAGGCCGCGGCGGGAAACGCACTCGCCGGTGGGCTGGTGAAGCAGGACGGCAAACTCAACTTCGTGGTCGTCGTCGCCAGTGGTGATCGCTTGAAGGAAGTGATGCTCGAGCCGCCCAAGGTCGGACAGCGATCAACTCAGCACTAACCGACAACTGGCTGATCTGCCGCTGAAGCACGATCTCGTGAGTTGCTTGATCGATGCGCACGTATATACACTATACCGTATAGTTTCTTTTTATCGAGGCCTTCGCACGACGTCAGCCTCGATCAACACACACCCGAGAGCAAGCCAAGTCATGAACTTCCAGCCTCGCCCCCATCTGCCCGCCGCCCAACGGCGGCTACCATTCGATTGCATTGCCCTGCTGCTGCAGGGCGGCGGCGCTCTGGGGGCCTACCAGGCGGGCATCTATGAGGCGCTCGCCGAAGCCGGCATCCATCCAGATTGGGTGGCCGGCATTTCGATCGGCGCAATCAACGCCGCGATCATCGCAGGCAACCCGCCGGAGTCCCGTGTTGACCGGCTCCGCGATTTCTGGACGCAAGTGACTTCCACTGCGCCCTGGGATTGGTCCGGAAATCCACTTCTAGATCGGCGCAACGACAATGCACGCAATGTCCTCAACCAGATGAGCGCCGGCCTTGCCGCGGCATGCGGCGCAAACGGATTTTTCTCGGCGCGCCCCCTCATGCCCTGGTTACATTCCGGCGGAACGACCGAGGCGACCAGCTTCTACGACACAAGTGCGTTGAAGAGCACGCTGGAGCGCCTGGTCGACTTCGATCGTCTCAACGAGGGAATGACGCGCTTCAGTGCAGGTGCGGTCAACGTAAGAACGGGCAATTTCGTCTATTTCGACAACAGCACCCATACGATCCTGCCGGAGCACATCATGGCGAGCGGCGCGCTGCCGCCGGGCTTTCCCGCGGTGGAGATCGAGGGCGAGCATTACTGGGACGGCGGCCTGGTGTCCAATACGCCGCTGCAATGGGTGATCGACTGGGGTGCGCCGCAGGACATGCTGGCCTTTCAGGTCGATCTCTGGAGCGCGAAAGGTCAGCTCCCGGGCAACATGGCCGAGGTCGTCACGCGTCAAAAGGAGGTTCAATATTCGAGCCGCACGCGCGCAAGCACCGATCAGTTCAAGCGTGTGCAGCGCCTGCGACGTGCGCTCACCGCCCTGTTGGGCCGGCTTCCGGAAGAGCTTCAGGAACATGACGACGTGAAGCTCCTCAGCACCGCGGTCTCTCACAACGTCTACAACATCGTCCACCTGATTTATCGCGCACGCAATCACGAAGGGCACTCGAAGGACTACGAGTTCTCCCGGCTTTCGATGCAGGATCACTGGCGCGCCGGTTACCACGATGCACTCCGCACGCTGCGACATCCCGAGGTGCTCACACGCCCCGCCAGCGCGGACGGCGTTTTTACATTCGACCTGGAGAACGATGGTCGCGAATAGGTCCGGCCGCCATGGCCGCTGCAGGGAGAACCAAATGCGTGAGAGTGAAGTACGAAAGCGTGCCTTTGCAATGCCGCTTACCAGCCCGGCCTATACGCCAGGACCGTATCGGTTTGTCGACCGCGAATACCTGATCATCACCTATCGCACCGACCCGGCAAAGCTGCGCGCCGTGGTGCCTGAACCACTGGAGCTCGATGCACGCGAAGCGCTCGTCAAATACGAATTCATCCGCATGCCGGATTCGAACGGCTTTGGCGACTACACCGAAAGTGGCCAGGTCATCCCGGTCTCCTTCCGAGGGCGCAAGGGCGGGTACACGCACTGCATGTTCCTCAACGACGAAGGCCCGATTGCAGGCGGGCGCGAACTCTGGGGCTTTCCGAAAAAGCTGGCCCAGCCGACATTACGAACCGAAATCGACACCCTGATCGGCACGCTGGACTACGGCCCCTTGCGCGTTGCAACGGGTACGATGGGCTACAAGCACCGGGAGGCCGACCTTGGCCAGGTCAAGGCCGCGCTGGGCGAGCCGAATTTCCTGCTCAAGATCATCCCGCATGTCGACGGCAGCCCGCGGATCTGCGAGCTCGTCGAATACCATCTTGAGCAGATTGCGCTGAAGGGGGCCTGGACCGGGCCCGCGGCCCTATCGCTGACGCCGCATGCCTTGGCACCGGTGGCCGATCTGCCGGTGCTCGAAATCGTCTCCGCAACTCACATCCGTGCGGATCTCACGCTCGGCCTCGGCAGAGTGGCCCATGACTATCTGCAGGAACCAAGCCGACGTGCGTTCCGGGCCTCGGAGCGAAGTCTGGTCACCTGACCAAGCTCCACGCAACCAAGCACCCCCGTGAGCTTTAACCCAACATACAGAACAAGCGAATTGAGATGAGTATTCTGAAAGGCAAAACGGCAGTCGTGACCGGCTCGACCAGCGGCATCGGCCTTGCGTGCGCGCGTGCGTTCGCAGGCGCCGGCGCCAACATCGTGCTCAACGGCATGGGCGCTCCGGCCGATGTCGAGACGGAGCGCTCCGCAATCGAGAGCCAATTTTCGGTCCAGGCGATCTATTCGCCCGCGGACATGGCGAAGCCGAACCAAATAGTCGACCTGATCGCGCTCGGCGAAGGCACCTTCGGCAGCGTGGATGTCCTCGTCAACAACGCCGGCATCCAGCACGTCTCTTCCATTGAAGAATTTCCGGTCGAGAAGTGGGATGCGATCATCGCGATCAACCTGTCCGCCGCATTCCACGCCATCCGAGCAGCAGTGCCCGGCATGAAGAGGCGCGGCTGGGGCCGCATCATCACCACGGCCTCGGCTCATTCGCAGGTCGCCTCCCCCTTCAAGTCGGCCTATGTCGCTGCCAAGCATGGCATCGCGGGCCTCACAAAGACGGCAGCGCTGGAGCTTGCCCGGTCGAAGATCACCTGCAACTGCATCAGCCCGGGTTACGTCTGGACCCCGCTGGTGGAGAGGCAGATCCCGAACACGATGAAGGCGCGCAACTTGAGGAGAGATGAGGTCATCAGTGACATCCTGCTCGCAGCGCAGCCCACGAAAGAGTTCGTCACGGCCGAGCAGGTCGCCTCGCTCGCGCTGTTCCTGTGTAGCGACGACGCCGCGCAGATCACCGGCGCAAATCTCGCCATCGATGGCGGCTGGACGGCCGCATAGGGCTGCCTGTCCTGCATCGGAGGCCGCCAACCTGAAGCCAGCACCAGCGGTCGCTCGTCCCCGCACCCGTAGCTCCCGCGCCCTGGCGAGTCCTTTCTCGCGCACGTCGGCCAAGTTCACGTGCCCTGCTCCGCTTCTGAGCGTCTGCTAACACTGGCTCTCGCAAGCTTTTTCTTGATCTCCCGGTGCACACGTCGTGCACGCGCCGTGTCCTAACCAATTGAAACACTTGAACTCTCGCTCCAGTCCATCATTGGACACATCGCGGCGCCTTCCCGGTCGCCATCTTTTGAGGCCGGGGCTCGGGCCGCAAGACCGTTTTTTGCTGCGACGGTGCAATTCAGGCGGACGAACTGCCTAATCTATGGAGCGAGGCCGCGCCCCACAGCATCGAGTGCTGGTGGGTCACATTTTCCAAAAGGACCGTTTGAAAAATCAGTTGCTCAAACGGTCTTGCTGGCTAAGGCCTTGAAATGGTGGGCGCACCAGGGCTCGAACCTGGGACCCGCTGATTAAGAGACAGCCCCGGAGTGAGAACAGTCAAGGACTTACTCGTCGCACCACTGGAGTTTTCCGCCCGAAGATGGGCATTCGTCGTACGGTTTTGCCAGGCCATCATCCGAGCGCAAGCTCCAGCTTCCCATCAAACTTCTATCGCACCAGCAATGGCAATCGCATTTTCGACTGGCGTAAAGATGTCCACATTCGACCCCGGCGCCCTGATCGTCACGATCAGCGCATAGCGCGCAGTGCTGTCGAAGCGCTCCAAGTAGGGCTTTTCCTTCCACCAGCCCCCGACCGGAAAGACGCCAATGGCATCACGTTCCGCAAGGTCAGCTGCGCTTCCGGACCAAAAATCGGAATGCACCGATCCATTGTCGCGAAACGTGCCGAGGAGCCAATCCTCCCACCGCCGGGAGGCGACCCCTCCTCCTCGCCCCGTGCCGCCTGATTGATGCGGGCTCTGAACTCGTCGACAGTCTCCGTCGCGGACTTCACACGGAAGCGAAGACCGTGCGAAGCGTACCGATGTCGCCTCGACCAACCGCGCAACAAACCACAGAGTGCTGATGCAACGCCTTTCGCCGCGTAGGATACCTGAGAATCGATCATGACCAGTCACCCGAGCAAGAAAGAAAGCTAGCCCTGGACTGCGCAAGCCCGGGAGCAATTGACGATCTTCGAGCGCTTGCCGAGGCATCGGTTCGTGAGAACCTCGGGAAAGGTCCGCTACAATCGTTTCTCCAGCACACGGCGGCCCCTGCAACTTTCTACAACAGAAAGGATTTGTAATGGGCATTGCCGCAGGTCTCTTCTACAACTCCGATGACAAGGAGAATTGTCTCGATTGGCGGGTGCGCCCATCGAACGACCAGTATGACACTCAGAAGGAGCGTTGGAACGACCTCGCAGAGCATTTGAAGGAGGATCTCGCCAAACGCTCCGATTGCCGAATGTCCTCTTGGCTCCAGGGATCGTACAAGTTCGGCACTCAGGTTCGACCTGCGAGCCTAAATGAAGAGTTCGACATCGATCTCGGTGTCTATTTCATATGGTCCGGTCAGCCGGAAGACGGCGACCACAATCCGACCGACCTCAAAAGCTTCGTCCACGACAGCCTTGCTGATTATGTTGAGGACGACACCAACGATGCGAGCGGCATCGATGAACCACGAGCGAAATGTAGCCGCGTCCATTTTGATGAGAATTTTCATATCGACGTGCCGGCCTATCATCTTGATGACGGCCGGGACGCTCGATCGCTCGCAACATCTGAGAACAATTGGGAAAATAGCGATCCGAAGGCAATCTACGCTTGGTGGAAAGTGATCACGGGACAAGCCGACAGGGCTAGGTGCCGGCGGGTGGTTCGTTACCTTAAGATGTGGGCTGCCCTAAAAATCGATGCCGATGGGCGTCCATCATCGATCTTGATTACAGTGCTTACAGCAGACGCTTTTAATGATCTGGAACGTGATAAATTCAGTGGCGACGACGAGTTTCTGCGCGAGATAGTATCCAAGATCGCTTCTCGACTAAGCGAGGACGCGGAAGTTCAAAACCCAGCCAACACGAAAGAAAATCTAAATCGCTTGAAGGGCGAAAAAACGACCGCGCTCGTCGAAAAGCTCGATGAATTGCTGTCGATCGCTGATCGAGCTTTGGCTGCGTCAACGAAGGCTGCAAGCGCTGAGATCTGGTCTGAGGCGTTTGATCACTTTTTTCCGGTGCCGGAAGACGATGACGACGAGGAGGCTGTTCTGAAGGAGCACAGCCGAGCGCTTGCGACCATCCAGTTCAATCCTGTTGTCTCGGTTCAGGCCTCAACTGGCCGTCACACCTACCGAGCGATCGATCGCATTGGACCTATCCCCAAGGGTTGCGAAATTACATTCACGTTGGCAAATGCGCATCAACTCCCTCCGGGAGCGATGGTCAGCTGGATGGTCCGAAACTCAGGCAAGGAGGCCGAACTTCAAAACGACCTCGGTCATAGGTCGGAGGCTCACCGTATCGCGCGACTCAGAGTATCGCGGCACTCACCACATGGACGTCGCGGTTCATTTGAATGGCCTGCTCATCGGGAGAAAGCGCATCCCTGTCGAAATCACCGGGATGGGCGTCCCCAAGCGTAATCCTCCTCGGCCAACATGGACTAAGTTTCGGCGATCAGGGGTAAGACTCGCCCTAGTGCACCCGCCGCGTTTGGGCCTCGCCCACCCTATGCCGCGCGATCTCAGCACCGGAGGCATCGACCACGATTACGACCGTGCCCGCATCACGGTCGCAATCTGGATCGCTGGCGATATCCCGAGCGACACGGGCGCCGTATTGGACCGCCAACTCAGCGGAGCGAAATAGCTCCCCCACGTCGTCCGGCTGTGTCTCACTGTTGTGGAAAATCGGGAAGTAGTAACGTCGCATAGCCGCGGACCTCGTCCTTTAGCCGCGACCATGCGCACATCTCGCGACGGCCCGAACCTGTCGAAAACGACAGGGTCCGTGCGACAGCGACTTCGCGCAACGGATCGGCTACGTGCTTTGTTGCGCTGCGCCTTGCACTCTCGCTTTGGTTGCGGTTGAATTCGGGCGGACGGATGGGGGAATCACAATGAGGTCGATAATTGCAGCCAGCTTGATGGCGCTCTTGCTGTCGGCTACTTGGGCGCGGCCGGCTGAAGCTCAGTTCGAACCGTTGGCATTCGCGGTGTGCAAGAAGATCCCGAGCGACGCAGACAGATTAAAGTGCTTCGACACGATCGGGAAAAAAGGCGAAGATCAAGACTCAAGCAGCGAGCCCACTCCAGTAAAGGGCAAGTGGACCTTTCGAGAGAGCAAATCGCCGATCGATGACAGCGATCAACTCGTTGCAATGCTCCAGGGCGAAAATGGGGAAGCGTTCCTGATCCTCAGATGTTGGGAGAACAAGTCCGAGGCCGTGTTTATCCCGCCCGACTTCGTTATTTCTGGCACCGGAAACCGCTACGACCTTCTAATCCGGATCAATGGCGAGACACCAGCGAGTGTGGCTGGTATCGGCAGCACGAATGGAAGGGCGATCTTTATTCCTAACGCCCGAGACTTTATGAAATTGCTCCCGGACCAAGGCAAGCTGTTCATCAGAGCGACTGGTTTTCAAGGCAGATCAAGCGACGGCGCGTTTCTCCTGAATGACGTCACAGCCGCAAGGAATCGGATCGCAGAGACCTGCCGTTGGACCACATCTAAGTCGAGCTCAATGAAGGCGGGCAAATGAGCTCGCTGACGGTTTTTTGAGGGGGCCTCATGAAAGCATGGCTATCTGTTCTGGCCGCGATCGTTGCGCTGATCATCGGCGCACAATTCATATCCATCTTTGTCGTACAACCGATCGGTGCGCTTCCGGAAGGTCGCACGGTCATTTTGCTCCGTTATCCTTGGAAGAGCGCAAAGGGGCTGGCCTTTATCGATAGCGCGGACGCGTTCTGCGCAAGAAATAGTGGAGGTGTTACGCTACTGTGCCGAGGGATCACAGCGGGAGTGATAGCGAAGAACGCGACAATCCTCGCTCGACTTCCTTACTCAGCCACCCTCTACGGCATCAGTACGGGCGGCCGCACCTATGAGCGGTAGCGTTGTCTCTTGAGCCTTAATTCGCCTCACTTTCCGAGAGCGACTATGCGCCTGGAAATAGCGGCGCCTATCGCCGATCCGAGAATCTATTCGTTGGGCTCGGCCGGCAATTGGCCCTACGCATGGTTCGCCAAGCTCCTCGGATCAACTCCCGGTTTTCAACGACTTCGCGGCGTCCAGGTGCTTTTGCAACGTATCTATCTGGCCGGAAGCATATTCTCCTGCAGCATCCTTACTGTTCGATGCCTTCTTGTACTCGGCGATATCCTTCTGGTGGTCTGCGACCATGTGGGTAGCGAACATCTTGTCGAAGCCTGCGCCGGACATTTTTGACATCTTGTCATACTGGGCTTTTTGCTTCGCATTCGGTCCGACAGGTGGGTTCATTCCCATTGCCTGGGCAGCATCTAAAGCCTTCTGATTAGCGGCGGCGTGATCTGTGGAAAGCATTCGGCCATACGATTTGACGCCATCGCTTTGACCGTTCTGCTGCGCCAGCTCTCCCATGCTCACTTCAGCGAAATTGCCTTCGATGGCCTTCTTGAGGAACGTTTCGCTTTCTTTATCTTTCGCAGGTGCGCTGGCAATTGAGATCGCCATCAAGGTTGCTGTCCCGAGCGACAAAAGCATTCTGTTCATCGGCGACTCCTGTGGGGTGTTTGTCGATGAACACGCCAATAGCAGTAGAGGTTCCAATTAAGGACGAGGGGGCCGCTTAGGGTGCTGGCGGACGCCGCTAGAGGTCCGGGCGCAGGTACTGAGATCGTTGCGTAAGTGTGCGGCTTGCACACGCCGCGCGGTGTTGTTAGATCGTGCCTTCAAGATCAAAGGAGTGATTTTGGCTAGAAAGAAGAAAGTAATTCGCCGCGAGTGGACGAAGGACGACATCAAGGAGCTAAAAGCCCACTCGAGGGCGCGGACGCCGTCAACTTTTCCAAGGCGACCAAGCGCACCATTGGCGCGCTACGTCAGAAGGCGCTCAATCTCGGAATAGGGCTCGGGCATCAGCGATAGTTAAAAACTGAGTGGATCACATCCATTCACCAAACTTCGATATCGATTGACATCAATCTGACGAGATCGGGCGCAGACTGTTACTGGTTACGAGGGTGGAGGGCTCGTTTTAGCCAGCCCCGGCGAGCCCTCCCTCTTGTTCGTCAGTAGGACTGACGTAAACGTTTCTTCTGAAGTGTGACATAGACAACATTGCGGTGCAGCGTCGCGGCGATAGATTGGGCTCGCCGGGGCTGGACGCCATATTTCACTCATCAATTTTAACCCGGCACCAGGCCCGCAGTGGTCCGCCGCTGCGGGCCTTTTTGTTGGGGCGCAGGATCACCCGATCCGCAGATTTTCCGCCGAGTCTTTTCCCCGATTGTTCACAACGTCGAAGCTAACCTTGGCTCCCTCTGCGAGGGAAGTGAAACCAGCCTTCTCGACTGCCGAGATGTGAACAAACACGTCCTTGCCGCCCGAATCCGGTTGAATGAACCCGTAGCCCTTTGTCGGGTTGAACCACTTAACAGTACCCATCGCCACTTTGAATTCTCCATTCTTCAAAAAGCAAAACTAGTGCTCGAATTTCGCCGAAAGAAAGGCTGATCGCAACCCGCCTTCACGCGGGGGCGCCGGCAATCGACGAATTCGTCTTCCGGCTCCTCTTCAACAATTCCGCCCTCAACTCCAGCACCACCTCGACAGGACGCGGTCGCAGCCGATCAACGACCGGGGCTCAATATCCAACGGATTGGCAGAGAACTTGCCGCGGCCAAGTGCTGCGGCCAGAGCGATCCTCAGGTCCCGCAACTGGGCCGGGTCGCTGGTGGCGAGGCCCCGCCGAAATAACGCGACGGCTTCAAGGGAGATGTTGGCGTGCTTGCGGCGTCTATTCTTCCGCGTCCGAAGCGGCATCAGCGCGGTTGTCCAAACTCGGTCAAAGCCCACGGTCTCCCGTAGCGGCCCGGGCGGTTCGGGTTGCGGATGGCATGCTCCTCAAGAAACGCGCGCCCAAACCGCTGCCAGGCAGCGCGTGCCTCCTCGCGATCAGGGTAGCCATTTTCGTCCACCCAGACGCCAGCGCACTTCAGATCGGAAAAACCGTCGTATCCGGTCTCGAATACCTCTTCCCAATCCTCAGGGGCAGCAATGGCGCGATGCTTATTCTTTTTGGGCCGTGCCGGCATCAGCGGCGCGCCCCAATGTTAGATCCCTATGCATTCGCGGCCCGTCGCCCGGCTCAACGTCCAAGCCGAGTTCACGGCAAAGAATCCGGAATCGGTTCTGCGCTTTATGCTCGATGTCGCACCATGGTGAGGATTTTTGGCGGCCGAAGCGGTCGAGCACGACATGGCCATGCTCTGCCTGCGGCGCGGGCCTTTTCCGCCTCGTCCAGGCTTCGCAGGCCAAACGCAGCAGGTGTCGGTGATGGTCGTCTAATTCGAAGTCGGCGTACACCTGTCGCCACCACGTTCTGGCGGCGCGCGACAGGTGATCCGGCGGTTTTGGTGTGCTCATGTCATACCCATAATATTTTAAACTCTGGGGCAGCCCGCGCGATTGTTGATCTTGGGCGCCGGTAAGCAGCGCGCATTTTGGGAGAACGGTCGAATACCCCTCCCCGGCTCACGTCAGCGGGATTCCGGCTTTCGCATCTTTGCTTCGATGCGCCGACGAGCTGCATCGCTGTTGCTGGAGCGGAATGCGGCGGTTGTGGTTGGATAGGCAGGGAATGCCGTCAATGTCAGTTCAAACAAATCTAGATCTGTAATCGTTCTCAGCGGCAATCGATCGCCACCATCTTCCCATTTCTCGGCACGCACTCGAAATCCGAAGCTGCAGCCGCGAACATCTTGCCGGCCAACCGTTCCGAGCGCTGTCAGTCCTTCTGGCGTCGTCGGATCGACGATCAGGGAGAAGTACAAACCAGCACTATTCTCTTGCAGAAAGAGCGAGCGCGCGGCCGTCCGCCCCAATACGCGCCCGCTGTCATGATCGAGCAGCATGACGACGTCAGGTCGCTCCTTCAGCGTTCTGGTGAACGCTCCCCTCGCGATGAACTCACGGAACTCGCCCGAAATCACCGTTTGGTCGCCGAACACCACCGCGAATCCTGTGATCACGTTATCAGCCACGCGCCCTTGCCCCCGCCGCAGCAAGCCTCGCTTCGCGCTTTCCCAGCTTGGATTTCGCCCGCAGCTAGCGTGCGATCTCTACCGGATCCGTGTTGGCGTAAACCTCGGCCTTTCCGGGATTTTAATGCGGCGCGATAGCTTGCTGGCCCGCGTCCGTTTTGAGGTGGCTTTCTCAAACATTGTGACCGGCCTCCGCGCATTCCCTCAAGAAATAAGCGACCCTTTCCGTGAAGTGTGCGCGGACCGGTCCCAAGTAACGGAGACGCACGTCCTCTCGCTCCAGATCGTCCAGAAGCGCATCATGCTCCTCGCGGGCGGCCTCCAGCGCACGAGCGGCCTCGCACACTGCAGCCAGACGCGTTGATATTCTTGGCGTACGGTGGCGCATGCGGTTTTACTGGCTATGTCGCGTGCCTCAGCAGTGCGTCGGAATAGTACCTCGCGGGCGTCCTCGATGTTTGCCATTTCGGTCGCGACTTCACGCAGCTGGCGCGACAGCTCCGCGATGCTGGTGCCTTCCTGAGGGTCACCAAGCAATTATGCGACGGCGGGCGCAATGAATTTGCCACCAGCCACCTTAGCCGCTGCGATTTCACTGAGTCGCTTCGACCGCTGGGTGTTGAGCTCGCAATATCTCTGCTCCAACTCCATCCGTTTTGCGAGCAAGTCAGCGTAGGCGCCGTCCGCCTCTGCGAGGCTGGGCACGCGGTATTCGTCGGCGGGTTTCTTTTTAAATGGAGCCATCAGGCAACAACCTTTCCAAACAAACTGTCCAAAATATCCGCGATTACACGCACCGGCACGGTCGTGGCCGTGCGGTGTCCGCACCGCGCCCAATGTCCGGCGTTAGACCCGGCAACTACAAAATGGCGGATCCAGACGCTGGGGTAGCGATTTAGGACGATCTCAGGCCAGCTGCGCACGAATTCGATCGTTGAGAGTCGCGCATCTATATCGCCACCACGAGCGGTCTCAACTAACAACTCGATTGCGTCGAAAGCCGTTCGCGGAATAGAATGTGGCGTATCCTCGTGGAAGACATGCCGAAAGGGACAAGGCCCGCGTACACATCGTGGTCGTGATCTGCGAGTCTGATTTTGCTAGTGACTGCAATAGCCAAGATCAAACGCAGCGCGTCGGTGTCGTTCAGATTCGGTGACTGGGCTGGGCCACCAGCCGGGATCACGCCCGCATCTCTCAGTCGTGTTGCCACCACCTTCGAACGCCCCGGGTCAAAGCCGAGCGCATCAATGGCCGACAACACATCGGCAAGTTTCGCCATTGTGTTCCCTACTCAATAGAAAGAGTGTTGTTGAAGGTGAATAAAAAGCCGCCAAGCGGCCTCACGGCTCTAAGGCCGAAAAAGATGGCGACGCCGCTAGTGGGCCCGGCGCGCGCCGAAGGGTGCATGTCACGTCGGGATGAGCACATCCCTACGTGTCAATACGGTCCCACCTGCGCGCGGGGACGCTTGTCTACGAAAAAATCAGGTCGCTAGCTCAGAAATTTCACGCCGAGACGGCGCTCGTCGCGCCAAATTACCGAGCAGCCAATGTCTACACCGGCACTTGGAACACGCAGGCTGAAGGCTGCGGGCACGAAAGGCGCGTTATCGATTTGGACTATGGCAGAGGAATCGGTGAGGTGGCGGACCTTGCACCGGACAGGACTGCCGTCGACAAATATCTGTCCAGCATAGACATTGCGTCGCCGCTCGTTCGCCACGTCTTGAAGACTCCCCCGCTATAGCGCGGAGGGATATTCTTCGAAGATTCCGGTCTCAAATGAGGCTAGACCATGGTTTCATTGCTAGACTGCGATCTTCTCCAGCACGACCAGTGCTGAGTCCTGCAGTGCCACGCCCTTGCGCTCGCCTGCCTTGCCGGTGCCCCAGCCCCGTTTTGCGCCAATCTCGCGCGCGTTCAGACCGTCTAAGCTGGCTTACAATACCGCTAGGTGATCGCCCAACGCAGCTTGAACGCGTGGCGCGTCCGTGTCGGCCACGATGGCATTCTCAGCCGCGTCTGGCGCACCGACGAAGCTGTCCTTCGCTGCGGTCGGATTGCTGTGCACGCGATAGGCTAGGAACTCAGCACCGTGCGCAACGGCAGTTGGGCACCGTTCTGCTGGCGCAAGGCCGGCATTGGTACGGGCTTCGGCGAATGTGGCGCGCGAACCTAGAGCCGTGCGGTCTATCTCCATCCCTCGATTGTCATTGCATGCGCACAGACTCTGCGTCCAATGGGCTGAGCGCATGCGTCGATAATCCTCACCCTCGGAGCCACGCTCACGATAGGTCGACAGCATCGGAAACCCGCCGCTACCACGAATAGAAAGGTGCCACTGATTGTCGGCCTGCCGCTCTTCATCGCTTATGCGCCGGCCGCCCTTCGCTTGCCTGAATAGCTCAGCGGCTTCGTGCCAACGGTTGTCCGAGCCGCGCCATTTTACAACGCGCCCGTTCTCAACCTTGATGTAGCTCCTAGCAGCTGCGTCCAGTTCCGCGGGGGTAATCGGGCCGTAGCCGCCGCGGATCCCAATGGCGCCTTTCACGGCAATCCGCACTATCTCGTCGGGACTCGGCCGGATCTGCACGATCCTATCAACTTGTGTGCTGCCGACCTCGTTATCGTTGGCTGCGAACCATGCCGAAGGCGCGAGCGGAGCGGCACGCAAATCTGAACGCCTGCCTGCACGGGCAAGGCGACGTAGGATATTCATTGTCTCAATTCCCATTCCAATCTAGATGACGCGCCGCTTGGCCCGATCGCCTACATCCTGCGGGCTCGCGTCAAGCTGTTGCGGGACCTGCACGCCGCAGGGCCGGCGCATGTACGAGTTTGGGCGCCGCGATGTCAGGCAACCTCTCAGACCTCGTTAACGCCTACAACTTCGCCAAGCGACTCAAAGCTCTCAAAGGCCTCACACCGTTCGAGTTCATCTGCAGTGTCCGGCCCGCACCAGGCCTTGCTTTTTCGTCCACCGACCTCCCGCGCATTGCCGCCTGGCTAGTCGGTTGCGGATGTGCTCCGTCAAGCAGCTAACAAGCTGGCGGATTATCTGCGAAGCGAAGCCATCACCCATGCTACGCTGCCTCAAGCCTTGGTTTTAGGAAAAGCTGGAAGGTTTGGAATCGCAGCCTCTCATTCTTGCTGGAGAGCTGCCGAAGGCTGAACTCATCCGACGCCGGCCTACAACATTTATTGTCAACACCTATGGACGCCTACCGATCTTCGCCCACGTAGTTGCTTGTTTCGGTGATCGTCCTTGTCGTCGGTGTTGTTGTTTGAGCTCTGTCTGGTTCACCACATCGATGCCTCAAGTCGAACAGTAAAACTCCTCTATCACGGCTATAAGCGCGTCGTTCTTTGAGGAACTCTCGCGCAACATCGTTGGCACGTCGGTTGCTTAAGATGCGTAGAACTCTGTGACAATCATCTCGTTTCGGTTCGGATTAGACGTTCGCAATCGGTCCAAATGTAGAAGCGATGGCGTTGTCGCAATCAGGTGCTTGGAGGTGTCGTCTAACCGCTCGGGCTTATCGGCGGGCTCTCTCTCCTTGAAATCACCCCGACGTTGCGGGTGGCGACAGGCACGGAGGATGTTGATGTTTGGTTCGGCGGCTCAGATGGTCGGCCCGTGGATGCGCGGGCACTCGCGAGGAATTCCGGCATGGATCTAGGCCACCGCCTCCGGAACTTAAGCGAAGCTGAGGCGAGAAGCACAGCAGCTGCCCATGAATTGTTGACATCTCGTGAAGAGTTCTGGCGACAGCGACTAGAGCAGTTCAACGTACTTCAGCTTCCGTTTTCGTCGGTAGAAGGCAAGGCTCCGGGGACATGGCAGTCGAGCGGTTGGCTCGTGCCGAGTGCGTTGGCTGAGCTATCTCCCAGTGATCGCGCGGAATTCTTGCTAACTGCTTGGCTGGTCTATCTCGCCCGAATCACGGGGGATTCAGAGCTTCAATTGGGATGGACTCCCGTGCCGAGTAGATCGCGAGCCGGCGTGAAAGCGCTCTAGGTGCTTGTCGCGTCTGTCGTGCCGATGGCAATTACTATCGACCTCGATAATGATTTCGCACAGGCGCGGGCGGCGGTCGCGGCCGAATTCGCTCAGCTGAACGAGCAGGATACCTTTGCGCGGGATCTTATTGCGCGATGCCCGACGTTGCGCGGGGTGGAGGCGCTACGATTGCGCCGGCCCTGGCCGGTTGGCGTTACGCTTACCGGAGAGAGCTGTTCTGCTGCTGAAGAGTCGGCTTCGAGCTCCAGTTCTGAGGTAGCTCGCTCCGGTGAGTTGCTAACGCTCGAGATTTGCGCTCTGGACGGGAACTTCCGATGGCACTTTGATGCAAGTCGCCTGGAGCCGAATCAGATCGAACGTATGACACAGCATTTGCAGAGCTTGTTGTTTGCTGTGAAGGCCGATGCGCAGCACCCAGTGTCGCGGGTTGAGCTGTTGTCATCCTCTGAGCGAGCGTATCTGCTGGAGGAGCTGAACCGGACGGCTGCGACCTATCCGTCGGACCGGTGCATCCATGAGCTGTTCGAGACCCAGGTGCGCCAGGTGCCGGATGCGGTGGCGGTGGTCTATCGGGACCAGCGCGTAAGCTATGGCGAACTCAATGCGCGGGCCAACCGCCTGGCGCATCATCTGATCGCAATTGGAGTGAAGCCGGACCAGCCGGTGGCGATTTGCCTGCAGCGCAGTCCGATGATGGTGGTGGGGCTGTTAGCGATCCTCAAGGCGGGTGGGGCCTATGTGCCGCTGGACCCGGCCTATCCGAGTGCGCGGCTGCACCAGGTGATCGAGGATGCCGCTCCGCAGTTGCTGCTGGCCGATGCGGCCGGCCGCGCCGCGCTCGGCGCTGAGGCGCTGGCCGATGTGACGGTGGTCGATCTGGCGGAGGCGACGCCGGAATGGGCAAATCTGCCAGCCTCGGATCCGGACCCGCGCGCGCTTGGGCTGACCTCGCGCCATCTCGCCTATGTCATTTACACCTCGGGGTCGTCAGGCATGCCTAAGGGCGTGGAAATGCCCCACAGGTCGCTTATGAATTTGCTCTGGTCCTCGCCGGAGTGTGACGCGCCAAAACGACGTACCCTTCAGTTCACGACTTTGAATTTCGACGTCTCGTTCCAGGAATTGTTCAGTTGCTGGAGGGACGGCGGGCTGCTCGTGCTGGTGCGGGAAGAGATCCGTGCCGATTTCTCCGAGTTGTTGGACTTTGTCTGGAGAGAAGAGATCGAAAGGCTTTTCCTTCCATTCGTGGCCTTGAATCATTTTGCCGAAGTTTGGTGCGCTCGGGGGACCCTGCTGCCTTCTTTGAGGGAAGTCTATACAGCGGGTGAGGCATTACGAGCCACCCCCGAGATCAGATCGTTCTTCGAAACGCACCCGAGAGCAAGGTTGATAAATCAGTATGGGCCCACGGAAACCCACGTTGTTACTGAGCACCATCTCGCGGCTGATCCATCATGCTGGCCGCAATTGCCTCCGATTGGCCGTCCGATTGCGAACACGCGGGTGTACCTGCTGGACGGACACGGTGCGCCGGTTCCGTTTGGGGCCGCGGGTGAGCTTTACATTGGCGGAGCGGGGGTGGCGCGCGGCTATCTGAACCGGCCGGAGCTGACTGCGGAGCGGTTCATCGCCAGCCCGTTTGTCGATGGCGACCGGCTGTACCGCACTGGCGACCTGGCGCGCTATTTGCCGGACGGCAATCTTGAGTTTTTGGGCCGCAACGACGATCAGGTGAAGATCCGCGGCTTCCGGATTGAGCCGGGCGAGATTGCGGCGCGGCTCATCGAGCATGCCTGGGTGCGCGATGCGGTGGTGGTGGCGCAGCAGGATGGCACCGGCGAGAAGCGGCTGGTGGCCTATGTGGTGTGTGCGCCTGAAGCTCGATCGGATGAGCGGGATGTAACTGGAGCTGAGCTGGCCGCCACGTTGCGGGCGCATGTGGGCGCGCATCTGCCAGACTACATGATGCCGGCGGCGTTTGTACGGCTGGCGGCCCTCCCGCTGACCGTGAATGGCAAGCTCGATCGCAAGGCGCTGCCGGCGCCGGACGATGAGGCGTATGCGCATAGCGCCTATGAGCCGCCCCAAGGCGAGATCGAGGGGGCGCTGGCACAGATCTGGGCCGAGCTTCTCGGTGTGGAGCGGGTCGGACGCCACGACCACTTCTTCGAACTGGGCGGCCACTCGCTCTTGGCGGTGCAGCTGCTGGAGCGGCTGCGGCGGCGGTCGCTGGGGGTCGAGGTGCGGACCTTGTTTGCAAAGCCCGTGCTGGCGGATCTTGCCGCGAGCCTCGGCAGTCATCACGAGGTGGCGGTCCCGGCCAACCTGATCAGCGAACAGAGTCCGGCGATCACGCCAGAGATGCTGCCGCTGATTGAGCTGACGCAGGGCGAGATCGAGCGGATCGTCGCCACAGTGCCCGGTGGCGTCGGCAACATCCAGGACATTTATGGCTTGTCGCCGCTGCAGGACGGCATCCTGTTCCATTATCTGTTGGCGACAAAGGGCGATCCGTACCTGCTGGTATCGCAGATGGGGTTTGCCGATCGTGACCTGTTGGAGCGCTATCTTGTCGCGGTTCAGCGGGTGGTGGATCGGCACGATATCCTGAGGACGTCATTTGTCTGGGAAGGGCTGTCGCGCCCGGCCCAGGTGGTGTGGCGGAAGGCGCGACTGGAGGTGATCGAGGTCCAGCTGGATGCCGCTCATGGCGGTGGAGCCGAGCAGCTTAAGGATCGGTTTGATCCGCGCCAGCACCGCATCGATCTTGGCCGAGCGCCCTTGTTGCGGTTTGTGATCGCGCGCGAGCCCGGCAGCGCGCGCTGGCTGCTGTTGCAGCTGCAGCATCACCTGATCGGGGATCACACCACGCTGGAGGTGATGCACGCCGAGGTCCGGGCCGTGCTGGCGGGATGCGAGCATGAGCTGGCAGCCCCGCAGCCGTTCCGTAACCTGGTGGCGGCGGCACGGCTGGGCGTTGGAGCAAAGGCGCATGAAGAGTTCTTCCGGACGATGGTGGGGGACATCGCTGAGCCGACCACGCCGTTTGGGCTGAGCGAGGTCCACGGCGACGGCCGCGGGGCTCATGAGGCGCAGCGGATGCTGCCGCAGGCGCTCAACGCGCGATTGCGCAGCCTGGCGCGGCGGCTTGGGGTGAGCCTGGCGAGCCTGTGCCATCTGGCGTGGGGGCAGGTGGTGGCGCGCAGCAGCGGTCGCGAGCAGGTGGTGTTCGGCACGGTGCTGTTCGGCCGCCTGCAGGGCAACGCCGGAGCCGACCGCGCCATGGGGCTGTTCATCAATACCCTGCCGCTGCGGCTTGATCTTGATGGGACCGCGGTCGAGGCGAGCGTGCGAACCACGCATGCCCGGTTGGCCGAGCTGCTGGCACATGAGCATGCTTCGCTGGCGCTGGCGCAGCGCTGCAGCGGCGTTGCGGCGCCGGCACCGCTGTTCAGCGCGCTGTTGAACTACCGCCACAACACGCCGGCGGCGATCTCCGCCTCCGCAGCCGATGAGGTGCTGTCCGGCGTGGAATGGCTGGGCGAGGAGGAGCGCACCAACTATCCGCTGACCTTGTCGGTGGAGGATTTTGGCGAGGCGCTCGGGCTGACGGCGCAGGTGACGGAGGGCGTCTCGGCGGATCGGATCTGCGGCTACATGCAGCGGGCGCTCGAGCAGCTGGCAGAGGCGCTGGAGCGGGCGCCGAACACGCCGGTGCGGGAGCTGGACATCCTGCCACCTGACGAGCGGGCGTATCTGTTGGAGGAGCTGAACCGGACGGCTGCGACCTATCCGTCGGACCGGTGCATCCATGAGCTGTTCGAGACCCAGGTGCGCCAGGTGCCGGATGCGGTGGCGCTGGTCTATCGGGACCAGCGCGTAAGCTATGGCGAACTCAATGCGCAGGCCAACCGCCTGGCGCATCATCTGATCGGGCTCGGAGTGAAGCCGGACCAGCCGGTGGCGATCTGCCTTGAGCGCAGCATCGCGATGGTGGTCGGGCTGCTGGCGATCCTCAAGGCGGGTGGGGCCTATCTGCCGCTGGACCCGGCCTATCCGAGTGCGCGGCTGCACCAGGTGATCGAGGATGCCGCTCCGCAGTTGCTGCTGGCCGATGCGGCCGGCCGCGCCGCGCTCGGCGCTGAGGCGCTGGCCGATGTGACGGTGGTCGATCTGGCGACGGCAACGCCGGAATGGACAAATCTGCCGGCGTCGGATCCGGACCCGCGCGCGCTTGGGCTGACCTCGCGCCATCTCGCCTATGTGATCTACACCTCGGGATCCACAGGTACGCCCAAAGGCGTCATGCTTGAGCATCGCGGCCTGGTGAATCATACGATCTGGCAGGTCGATCAATTCCAGTTCACGGCCCACGACATCTTCTTGCAGCGAACCTCCTTCGCTTTTGATGCTGCCGTATGGGAGCTATGGACAGCTTTGTCGATTGGAGCACGTTTGATCCTTCTTCCTCTCGACCGGCAATCAGACATTCGAACAATTTTAGATCTATTGCACAACTACCGAGTCACAGTTCTGCAAGTGGTTCCGTCGCTTCTTTCAGCATTGCTTACAGTCGCTGAGGTTGAGCAGCAGCAAATCGCTTCTTTGCGCTACCTATTCTGTGGTGGAGAGCTCCTCCGAAAAGAGTTAGTCAACAGATGGTTGCAACTGGGATCGCAGGTACTTGTCAATCTCTATGGGCCTACCGAGGCGACAATTGACGCGGCGGCTTGGCTTTGTCGCGCTAGGTTTGACGGGGCAGTTGTCCCAATTGGGTGCCCGATCGCGAACACGCGGATCTATCTGCTGGACGGTGATGGCGCGCCCGTTCCGTTTGGCGCGGTGGGGGAGCTCTACATTGGCGGGGCGGGGGTGGCACGCGGCTATTTGAACCGGCCCGAGCTGACGGCGGAGCGGTTCATCGCCAGTCCCTTTGTGGACGGCGACCGGCTGTACCGCACCGGCGACCTGGCGCGCTATCTGCCGGACGGCAATCTGGAGTTTTTGGGCCGCAACGACGACCAGGTGAAGATCCGCGGCTTCCGGATCGAGCCCGGTGAGATCGCGGCGCGGCTTGCCGAGCACCCGTTCGTACGCGAGGCGGTGGTGGTGGCCCACGAGGGCCCCGCCGGCGACAAGCACCTTGTCGCCTATGTGGTTGTGGCTGCTGAGCATGCGCTCGAAGCTGAGGGGCCTGACCTGGCCGGGGCCTTGCGCGCACACATAGGTGCGCACCTGCCGGACTACATGGTGCCATCGGCGTTCGTCCGGCTGGCGGCGCTGCCGCTGACGGTGAACGGCAAGCTCGACCGCAAGGGCCTGCCGGCGCCGGAGGATGAGGCGTATGCGCATCGCGCCTACGAGGCGCCGCAAGGCGAGATCGAGACCGCGCTGGCAAAGATCTGGGCCGAGCTTCTCGGGGTAGCGCGGGTCGGACGCCACGACCACTTCTTTGCGCTCGGCGGCCACTCGCTGTTGGCGGTGCAACTGCTCAGTCGAGCACTAGAAGCTGGGCTGACGTTTAGCGCTGCCGACCTCTTCCAAGCCCCTGTTCTGAGTGAGCTTGCATCGAAGATTCGTTTGAAGCGACAGCCCAGCAGTCCGCAAGTGATTTCCGTTCTGGAAACGGGATCACAGCCACCGCTCTTCTTTGTTCCCACAGGGTTGGGCGATTGTTCCTATGTCCTCCCCCTTGTGAAGGAAATGGACCTAGAGTGTCCGGTCTATGCTTTGCCATGGCCGCATTTCGACGACGTACATCCACCAACTCTTGAGGCAATAGCTGCGGAAGTAATGCTAGCAGTTAGAGAAATCCAGCCACATGGACCGTATCGCTTTGCTGGATACTCATCAGGGGCAATCTTGGCTTACGCAATTGCGCAGCAGTTGCTGAATCTGAATGAACCTGTGTCATTCATGGCCTTTATGGATGCTGCGTTACCTGCAAATCGACGAAGGTTATCGCTGACCCAAATGGCACAGGAAGTGCTACTGGATTCTATGGAATTCTTGGAAGATGAGAGCTTCCGATTCTTAGAACGTTTTGCTGCAAACAGCTCGATTGGCCAACTGATTCAAAAGGCACAGCAAATTGGGGCGATACCCCTGGATCGTGATCTAGAAAGCCTTGTTCTGACGTATGAAAAGGCCGCGCAGTTCCAAAGGGCACTGGAATTGTATGAAGTTCCACCTCTTGGAATCGAGATCAACCAGTTTTATGTCAACGCACCTGTCCGCAGCCGTCGTGCACGACGTTCAATAGGTCAGGAAGCAAGTTCGCCGTCGCGGGGGTGGGACAGGGTTTTGCGTCCCGAGGCCATTCACGCCGTGTCCGTTCCGGGTGACCACACGACGATGATGAACATCCCAGAAAACCGCCGAGTTCTGGCTCGATGCCTTTTGATGGCCTTGACCAACTCACCAGACCGTCGGCGGCAATCGCAGGTGCCGCAGCGCTAGTCTAGAAAAGGATACGGGCAACATTTCTCTGCACAGCAAGCATGACGAGTAGACCAACGACCAGAAATGGTCCGAACGGGTTCGACGTTCGTGCGGTGACGCCTTGCCCGACGACATGGCGGCAGAGTACTGTGGATCGGCGCGGCTTTTTGACCCCCGACCGGGGCCAACATTGCAAAAATGCGTAAGCGCCTGGATGCATTTTTTTGGCGCGAGAAGCCCGCCGATTCAAGATGCCTTTTGTGCAGCTGATTTGAGTAGGATCATGACGCTTCGTAGACTGCGACAATTCTGGTTGGATCTGCAGGAATTGTCTGAGCGAAAAGCCGAGTAGCAGGCAGACATGGCGCAGAATATTTAAGACGATCCCGATTTCTTCGCTGGCTACAGCCAGTTGCCCTGACAGGTGCATGGGCTGGACGGCGCCCCTGAATGGCCCGCGATCCGGGCTATGCTGCCCGATCTGGGTGGGAAACGTGTCGTCGATCTGGAATGTGCCTTCCGCTGGGCCTCGCGCTGGATGCGCGAGCAGGGTGCGGCTCGGTTCCGGGTCTGGATCTGTGGCAAAACATGATCGAGCGTTGCGGGAGAGACACGGCGGATAGGATATCGAGTATCGCATCGCCGATCTCGACACGCTGGACCTACCTTAGACGGCTTTCGACCTCGCCTACTGCGCGCTGACCCTTTCACTATGTTCAGGATTTTTGGCCGCCGCGTGCATGTCATCCGCAAAGCACTGGTTCCTGACGGGCATTTTTCCTTACGATAGAGCATCAAAACAGCGAGCGTGAACAGCAACCAGCAGCAAAAGCCGATGCCGACGAGGACAAGCATTGGTCCAAAGATGATCATGGTGCTGGTCTCGGTGAGATAAAAGTCTGACGGTCGCGCCTTCCATACGTGATCGGCTAGAATGGATAGTCAGTCGATGTGCGGTTGGGAGGCCGATCTGGCGGAAAGGGCGCACCAACCGCTCGCTGATCACCATGCTCGAGATTGCCGGATATGGTGCTGCTGCACGACGGAGGAACGGGCAACGAAGGCGAAGCCTGGCGCATCGTTCCGCGTTGCCTTGAGCAGCGCCTTCCGTTTGTTGCCGAGCAGGCGCAAGTAATTCGTTCTGCCACGTTCCACGAAACGCAAAAAATTTGCGTGATAAACAATCTGGCCGGCGTCGGTATCTTCAAAGTAGACACGGACCTGCATGTCGTGCCGTCCGTCTCGAACTTTGCCGTCAAGAGAGACTGTCACAGCGCGGTTCCTCTTATTGCGCGTACAGGGACCCTTGTCTCACACAGACGGGGGTTTTCTGAGCAAGCGCCAAAATCTTGAGCTTGGCTCGAGCCACCGGAAGCTGAGTCAGGGGCCTGAATGCGGCAGGCGTTACGCTGCTGACGTCGACTTCGGACGAATATATGCAAGATCTATAGTGAACGCGTATTGCGGGTATCCAACCACAGCGCGCACAAGAACGTAAGCGGAGTTCTGCTGCTGAAGCCGCATCTCTGGATTTCGCGATGAGCGATGGCAGCCCCTTTCATCGGCAATCCTTAGACCAACTATCCGCTTCCCAAGGACTCTATACCACTGCGTTTTACACGGTGAACAACGCATCGGGCGACGGTGTTGCGTCGGATCGGACCGCGGCATCGCGCGCACGCCGCCGCCTCCCGCGCGTTCAGGCCAGCGCACGTTAGCCTCCTCCCGCAGCGTCGCTGCGGTAGCGGCTGGTCGAGGTCTGGTAGTACTGCGCGCGGATGGCCGCCATGGTCTCGATCAACGGTGCCCAGGGCGCAGGAAAGCGTTCTTTCGCTATCACCCGCTCCAGCATGCGAGTATGCCCGGCCAGCTCGTCATTGAGGAACTCCACCACAGGCATAGCCGGATAGCGCTGCAGCAGCAGGATCGCCGCGTTGTCGGCCTCGCCGGCCGAGCTGTCCATGTCGCGTCCATGCAGATCGTTCTGCAGGCGCCCTATCGCGGAGATGAGCCGCAGGACCTGGCGAAACGCCGGACGCGCGCGCAAGGTCGCCATGTCCAGTCCCCACAGCAACGACAGGCAACAGAACACGTTCGCGTAGGCGATCGAATCGATGCCGTTGTGCAGGTACTCGGCGTAGGACCAGCGTCCCGCCCCTGCCGCCCGCGCGTGTCCTGCGCGCAGCGCCGCGCAGTAGCACCGGGTATCGTCGAGAAGCTGAGCATAGTCGCGAGGATCGTAGGCGAGCGCGGCCAGCGAAGCGCGCAGCACAGCGCAACCCTCGAATCCGGGGAACGCGCACGGCACGCCCTGCCCCAGTGCTTGCTCCACCGCGGCGAGCTGCTCCGGTGCGATCAGGCCAAGGTCGTTGCAATCGTCGAGCCAGAACAGCAGCGCCAGTTCGCGATAGAACGCCACGGTCAGCGTTTCGTCCTGCGGATCGCGGCCGGTGCGGGCGCTGATGTCGTGCAGGCTCGGGTGGATGCGCTGCAGGATGTACTGGCCGCCCCTGACCGCTTCCGCGGCGTGCTCATCGGCGAACCCGGTCAGGGAACGCCCCCACTCCAGCACCTGCTGCAGCGCTCGTTCGGTCTGAATCATGGCGCCGCTCCTGTTCCCTCGGCGAGGACGCGGCGCCCCCAACCAAGCGCCAGCCACAACCCGGCGAGTTCGGCCACGCGCACGACCCGGGTGGGGCAATAGAGTTCCTTGCCGATCCACAGCGGAGTCTGCGGCAATGTGTGCGCCGCATGGCGGGCGAGCATCCACTCCAGCGCACGCGCCACCGCCTGCGCAATGCACTGCCGCCCTGTCGGCTCTTCACTCCCGTCCATCACGTGCAACGCGAACAGCGCATAGGCAGTTTCCTCGAATGTGGACGCGCGACCGGCGCCCCAGCCGCCGTCGTCGCGCTGCGCCTGCAGCAGCGCCGCCAGCGCGCGCTCGTCGCGCCACCGGGGCTTGCCTTGCGCCAGCGCTGCGACCGCATGCGCGGTGGGATACAGCCATGAAACGTGCCATTTTTCGTTGTCCCAGAGACCGTGCGGGTTGCGATTGGCCTCGACGTAAGCGCTGGTGCCGACGGCGGGCTTTCCCAACAGTCGCAACGCATGCAGGGCATGGATGTTGGTCGACACCGAGGCATTGCGCTCGCCGGAGAAGGTGACGAACAGCTCGCCGATTTCGAAATGGCGCAACGCATCGACCGCCCGGTCGCGGCCTGCAAGGCGCAGGACGCACAACGCAACGGCGGTGTCGTCCGCATCTGCCGCGAAGTGCACGGCCGGACCCAGACCGCGCACGCCAAGGCGGGCGTCGAGCTGCGCGACGATCACGCGCACCGCTCCGGCGAGCGCGGGATGCGCAAACAGACCGGCCAGATGCAATGTGTACAGCGACCAGCATGGCTCGAACACATTGATCGGCCAGACGTTGGGAACGACACCTTCGATGCCGCTGCGCGTCGCTCGCGATGCCGCCTGCAGATACGCGTCGGCGCGCCCGACCTGCTGCGTGCTCCCCTGTGTCACGGCGTGCGCACGCCACGCGGCGGTGGCTGCCGGACTGATGCCGATGCTGCCGTCATCATCAGGCCATGCGGTGGTCGGCGACGTCCCCCAGGCTTCCCAGGAGTGCAGCAACGGATGGCCGCTCGGCAACGTCGCCACGGCTCCCAGCTTGACCCGCGCTTGCCGCAACGGCAGCAGCGCCTGGTGGCGCGGAAACGCCTCGCCGCCCGGCAGGGATGCGGCCTCATCGCAAAACCGCGGCAGGATCAGCTCCGCGCCGATCGGCGCGTCGTCCGGCACCGCATGCGCATAGGGATCGGGCTGGCGCTGGAGGAACCGCGTTGCAGCCTGGACAGCGTCGGCAGCGCCGGGAAGAGCGTCGACACGCTGCAATGCCAGCAACGCCGCCCACGTCGGCGCATGACGGAACAGCGGGAAGTCCGCGCTTCCCCATCCGCCATCGGCCTGTTGCTGCGCGATGAGCCACGCGTATGCGTCCTGGCGACCGGTGACGTTGCCGTGGAACTGCAGAGCTCGCGCCGTGTCGTAGACGGATGGACCGACGCTGCCGCCATCGCGCATCTCGCTCAGCAGGTGGCGCAATTCGGAAAGGATCTGTTCAGCCAGCGCGTTCACGCGGGATGTTCCTTCTGCAGACGGTTGACGGGAACCAGATCGGGCAGACGCCGCGCACGTCGCCGCAGGCCCGTCGCGGGCGTGCTGGGCACCGCTGCGATCGGCGCCGCGGACTCGGACACAGTGCAGCATGCACCGCTGCCGCCGGCCGATCGCAGCGGCACAGGGGCGACTCCATGCGGACGGGCGCGCTCATGCGCATGGCGCGTGCTTGAACAGATACGCGTTGGCCCGCTGCAGGATCTGCGCCAACCGCTCCGCACGCGGCCCCAACGGGGCGACGGCCTCCCCGGCGTCGCGCAACAGATCCGGCACGAACTGGCGCGCTGCCTGCAGCCCCATGATCGACGCGCAGGTCGGCTTCCGCGCCGCCGCGTCCTTGCCGGGGGTCTTGCCCAGCGTCGCGGTATCCGCTGTCGCGTCGAGAATGTCGTCGATCACCTGCAACGCCAGGCCGAAACAGGCGCTGTAGCGATCGAGCGCACAGTACAGCGCAGCGTGCGCGGCATCCTCCGAGATGGCGCATAGCGCGCCCATGCGAACGGATGCGCGCACTAGCGCTCCGCACTTCATCCGGTGCATCACCAGGATCCTGTCCAGCTCGACGTGCTTTCCAACCAGCGACAGATCCATGGCCTGCCCGCCCGCGGCACCCTCGGCGGACACCGCCTGCGCCAGTTCGCGCACGAGCGCGATGCGGTTGTCGCCCGGTGCATCCAGGCTCGCCAGGGTCAGGAAGGCGTGCGTCTGCAGCGCATCGCCGACCAGGATCGCGGTGGCTTCGCCGAACTTGACGTGCACGGTCGGAAGGCCGCGGCGAAGCACGTCGTCGTCCATCGCGGGCAGATCGTCGTGGACCAACGTACAGGCGTGCATCATCTCGATGGCGGCACCGACGTCGTCGAGCATGTGCGCCGGCGCGTCGGCCAGTGCGCCGGCAGCCAAACAGAGCAAGGCGCGGGTGCGCTTGCCGCCATGCAAGGTGGCGTAGCGCATCGCCGCCATCAGCTCGGTCTCACCGTCGTCTTCGGCGCAGAGAAGACGCGCCAACGCCTGTTCGACCCGCTTTGCGCCGTCCTGCATCCAGATCTCGGGCAGCAGCCTGCCGGATGCGCCGCGCGCCTGGGCGCCCAATCCGCCGTTGGCGGAAACGCCAGCTCGGTCGTCGTGTGGCGTGTAACCGGTCTGCATGTTGTTCATGTCCTTGTACCTGCCAGGAGATGCCCACGGCGAGCGGCGAGCCGCCGCGGTGTTGCGGGCCTCGCACCGAGCGCGCGCGCCGAGTGCAGCAATGCCGCGCGTCGCCGGCACCGCTGCCTCACCACAGGGGGCATGCGATGCCAGCTCATGAGAATCCGATGCGGATAGTCATGGACGGATGTGCGGTCGGGTAATAGCGCCGGCCTTTTTCGACGCCGCTCAGCAACCGCGGTCGCACCCCGGCCTCGTGCATGGTCAGCGCCAAGGCGATACAGAACTGCACCAGTTCCAGCCATGCCAGGTGGTAGCCCATGCAGACGTGTGGGCCGGTACCGAACTGCAGCATGTCCACCGGCCGGATGGGCTCGGTGCGTTGCAGCCACCGCGCCAGCCGAAACCGATCAGGCGCCTCGTGCAGCAGTGCCGAGGTTGAGAAATGTAGCAGCGGGATGCACAGATCGGTACCCGCAGGAATGCGCCGTTGGCCGAGTCGCAATTCACGCACTGCGCGACGCACTAGGAGCGGCGTCGGCGGATGCACGCGCAGCGTCTCGCGGAACAGCGCCTCGGCGACCGGACACTGCACCAGGTCCGCGTGCCGGGTCGGCACCGCGCCTACGCGTTGCGCCTCCTCGACCAGGGCGTCCCACAACCCAGGCTGCCGCGCTAGCTCGATCACCATCCAGGCCATCGTCGAGGCGGTGGTGTCGTGACCACCAAGCAGCAGCAACCGGATATTGGCGACCAGAACGTCATCGGAAAGCGCATCGTCGCTGCGATCGAAGGCGCTCACCATGTCGTTGATCAACCCGGTGCGCGAGGCATGTTCGCGCGCGGCGCGGACGAACTCGCGCAACCGCGCATCGATCCAGTCGCGGGCGGCACGGCCGCGCCGCAAGGGCAGTCCGGGCAGGTCGACCGGGGGCGCGACGATCAACTGCAGCAGTTGCCGGTACTTGCGATGCCATCCCGGCAGGTCCTGCGCGGGGATTCCCATGAGACTGAAGATAAGCTTGAGCATCAGATCGCCGGTTTCGCGCAGGATGGTGACGTCGCCCTGGTCGCGCCACCTCTGCACGCGCGCCCGGATGACAGGCGCGAACAGCGCGCCGATGCCGGCCTGTGTCAGCCCCTTGGGCAGAAGCGCCGCCTGGATCGCATCGCGCGCCTGCCGGTGCGCGATGCCATCCTGGGCGACCAACGTTCCGCCAAACAATTCGGGCGCGATGTCTTCGATCAGCGCCGAGGACACGTCCTTATGCCGGAGCAGTGCGAGAGCATCCGGATCCATGCAGGTCATCAGGTGGCCGATAGGGCCAAAATCCAGCCAGAACTGGCTACCCAGCGTCCGTTCCGCGCGCCGCAGCAGGCGCGGCAGGTCTCTGGCGATGGCGGGAAGATGCCCGACCAGCGGGAAAGCGCCGGGCACGACCGGGATGTCGTGCCGCAGCCGATGCCGACGGTTCAGCGGGTTGAGCAGCATGTCCATCAGCAGCGCGGCGCCGCGTCTGCTTCGGCGGTCTCGCCGGCAGGCCGCGCCGCGCGGCTGTTGCCACCGTCGGCGTATGTCGGCACATGCGCCAGCATGCCGCCATCGATGCACACGACCTGGCCGGTGATGAACGCAGCATCGTCGGAGAGCAGGAACGCCACCAGCGCGGCCACGTCCTCGGGGCGGCCGACGCGCGGCAGGAGCTGGTGGCGCCGCAGATGCCGTTGCATGCACGCGTCCAGCTTGGCGAGGAGTCGCTCGGTCATGATGAGACCCGGCGCAACCGCATTGCAGCGGATCTGCGCATGACCGTACTGGGTGGCGAGTGAGGCCGACAGCATGTTCATCGCCGCCTTCGACGCGGCGTAGGATGTCAGCGCGGTGTCACCGCTGAGCCCCTGGCACGACGACATGTTGACGATCGCGCCACCGCCGCGGGCGATCATCCGGGGGATGGCCTGCCGGCAGCAGAGCAGCGTGCCACGCAGATTGGTCGCCATGGTCTGATCCCAGACCGCTAGGTCCAGCTCAAGGATCGCGCGGTCACGCGGGGTCAGATGCATCGCGCTCGCGTTGTTCACCAGCAGGTCGACCCCACCGAAGTGCCGCTCCGCCGTCCCGAACAGCGCTGCCACCGCCTGCGCATCGGCGATGTCGATCGCCAGGGCGCGCGCGTGGCCCGCTTCGGCCGCGATCTGCGCGGTGCAGGCGATAGCCGCCGAGCCATCAATGTCGGCCACCACCACTTTGCCGCCCTCGCGCGCGATGGCGAGGGCGCATGCCTTGCCGATGCCGGCGCCGGCGCCGGTCACCACGGCCACTTTGCCTTCAAACCGTCCCATCATGTCATCCTAGATTGTGCTGGTCTTTCGCGGTATGTCGCTCGGCCTCCGCTGGAGAAGGCGCAGGGTCGGCGCTGGCGCGCTCGCCATGGCCAGCGTCGCTTTCGATGACCCGAATGGCGGCGACCGGGCACTGGCTGGCCGCGAGCCGCACGGCGGCGTGCAGCGCCTGCGGGACGGTCGCCACGCACACTTCGGCCACGCCGTCCGGTTCGCGCTGGCGAAAGGTGCCCGGCAGCGTCAGCACGCACTGCCCGCTGGTTCCGCACAGATCCTGGTCGACCGTGACGCGCATCTCAGCTCCCCTACGCATGCAGCCGCACCGGCAGCGCACGGAACGTCCGAAGGAACGCCGAGGGCTCCCGGGTCGGCTGCTCGGCCAATGCCAGCGTGGGGAAGCGGGCCTGGATCCGCGGCAGGCTCTCGGCCAACTGCACCCGGGCCAGTTGCGCACCGAGGCAGAAGTGAATGCCGTGGCCGAAGCTCAGCATGATCTTCCCGTCGGTCGACATGCCTGGACTGGTGCCGTAGAACCGCGCGGGATCGAAGCGATCGGGATCGGCGAAGGCGTCCGGGTCGCGATTGCCGGACGCGATCAGCACGCGCACGTCCGCGTTCTTCGGGATCACCACGCCGCCCAGTTCGATGTCGCGCTGGGCGATACGCGGAATGGAGCTGAACATCGCGGGCGCGTCGCATCGCAGGACTTCTTCGACGAATGCCTTCACCCCCGCGGCGTCTGCCTGCAGCCAGTGCCGCTGTTCGGAATACGCCAGCATCGCCAGGACCGCATGGTCGATGGTCGCAGCAGTGGTGGCGAAGCCGCCCAGCAGCATGCCCCACAACATGCTAATCAACTCGGCATCCGACAGCGTGTCGGCATCATCATCATGTGCGCCGACCAGCATCGACACGATGTCGTGGCGGGGATCGGTGCGCTTGCGCTGTATGAGGCAGCTGAAGTAGGCCTGCACTCTGGCACTGGCCGCGTCCGCCGCGGCGAGTTGGGGATCGCTGGCGTGCGGGCTCAGGCCTTCCAGAATGCCGCCGATGCCGGCGGCGAGCCCGAAAATGTCGTCCTGGGGCATGCCAAACAGTTCGGCGAAGACCAACATGGGCAAGGTCAGCGCGAATTCCCGATGCAGGTCCACCGCCTCCCCGCGCTCCAGCGCGGGCGCCATGCCCTCCAGTCGCGCAGCGACGATGCGCGCAATGCTCGGCCGCAGGTTGTCGATCTGGCGCATGGTGAAATCGCGCGAGATCAGCCGGCGCAGACGCGTATGCGTCGGTGGGTCCTTCATCGCAAGCGTGGACGCCAGCAGATTGAGCGACAGGCTTCTCGCCGCACGCGGGAAATAGCGCGCCAGTTCGCCAGGCGCCGGTCCCCGAAACGCATCGCCCGTGGCCTTGAACGCCCAGGAGATATCGGCGTGGCGGCTCAACAGAAAGAGGCCCGACGCCGCGCGATGCACCGGATCGTGCTCGCGCAACCACCGCATGAACGGATATGGGTCGTGGATGCAGGTTGGCGACGCCAGTTCGGCGAAGGCGTCCCGGCATGCCGCCGTGGTTTCTTGCACGTTGATGGTTACCTGTTGGCTGGCTGATCTGACCGGCGCGCGCGAGGCGCGCCGGCAGTTGCGGAGAAGATCGCGATCCGCGGCGTATCACCAGAGCACCGGGAACTCCTCGAACCCACCAGTGATGATCTCCTTGCGCAACTTCAGTTCTTCGGGCGCTACGGCTAAGCGCAGCTCGGGAAAGCGCTGGAAGATCGAACCGAACACCACCTTGAGTTCCAGCCTGGCCAGCGCCGCGCCGATGCAGGAGTGCGACCCGGAAGAGAACGCCAGGTGCGGCTCTCCCTCGCGTCCGATGTCGAAGATTTCCGGGTCGACGAAATGGCGCGTATCGAACGATGTCGCCGGCAGGCCGACCAGCACCTTGCTTTCCGGGGGAATATGCACGCCCGCGATGGTCACGTCGGTCCTCGGATAGCGCATGATGCCGTCCCAGCCCGCGCCCGGCGGGTACATACGCAGGATCTCCTCCACCGCCTTGTCGACCAGGGATGGATCGCGGACCAGGCGTTCGCGCTGTAGCGGATGGCGGAACATGGCCAGCAGGCCGAATTCGATCTGCGCGACGGTGCTCTCGTGGCCCGCCACCAGCATCCCCGCCGCCAGGCCGATCGCCTCTTCCTCGGTCGCCTTGCCCTGGTCAACCGCCGCGAGCAGATCCGTCAGCAGATTGTCGCCCGGATCCTGGCGCTTGTCCTGCATCTTACCGCGAATGTAGGCGCGTAGTTTTTCCCAAGCCAGGCGCGAAGCGCTGCGCGGGCCGCTTTCATGCTGGTGCGTCATCACCTCGTCGGACAGCCCGGCGAAAAAGGCGTGGTCCTCGTAGAGCACGCCCATCAGCGCGCTGATGACCATGGCCGGAAGGGGAAATGAGAGGTGGTGCCGCAGGTCGGCGGGCTGGGGCTGGGCCGCCAACGTCTCGAACAACCGCGCGGCGATAGCCTCGACCTGCTGGGCGAGCAGCTTCACCCTGTGGCTGCTGAAGGACGGCGCCACGATCGCGTGTAACCGGGCATGTTCGTCCCCCTCGTGCGAGACCAGCCAGCCCGGCGAACCGAGAATCACCGAATCTGGGGTGAATCCCGCCGGCGGCATTCCCGCGGGCCGGAACGCCGCGTCACACAGCACCGCCTTGGCCTCGTCGTAGCCTGTCACCCACCAGCCTTCGTGCCCGGACGGGAAGCGCACGCGGTGGATCGGACCCTTAGCGCATAGCACCAACATCTCGGGCGAGGGCTCGATGTGATCGACGCGCCACATCGGCAGCGTCGGCAAGGGTTGCTCGGACATGGTGGCACTTCACTCTCTGAGCGATGGAAGGGCGGAAGGTGACCGGCGGGCGCTGCGGGCAGCGAATGACGTAAAACGGCATGTAGACGACGTCCTCCGCGGCGATGATCAGCGCTAGATCCTGCAGTCGCACGAACAGTGCGGGGAAGGCGCATCAATTGCAGGCGGGCCAGCGCAGCGCCCAAGCAGAAACGCGGCCCGTGGCCAATCGACAGGTGCGGGTTGTGCCGGGTGACATCGAACCTGTCGGCATCGCCATGAATCGACTGACCGCAGGGATTGGTGAAGGAGGTTCGACCGTAACCTGTCCGCCTATATAGCCCCCGGACCAATCCCGCACCGCCGGTGGCAGTTTCACTCCTGGCTCAAGGTTCGCCGTTTTGGTTGCGCCGCTCGCGACGGGCGCAATTGTTGCGGCTCCCAAAAGAAGCATTCTAGACCGCATCCAACACTTGCCTGCATTTTCTCAGTCAACAACCGAGCGCCAAGTCACTGCCACAGCAAACCGTCGGAGGGGACCAGACGCGAACGCGGCGGTCGGTCCCCGAAGACCATCGCAGTGCGATTGGCGACGATGCCGTGAACAGAGCAAATCGCGTGCCGAAGTGAATTCGCAGGCTCAGCAGACACTTCGTAGCGGCGCGTAGTGTCAGGTTTCTGGCATTGAGTCTTAATGTCGACAACCGGCCCAGCAAGTGCCCGACAAAGGCCTGCTCTCGCGCTGAGATGCGGGGCAGCCCTTGCGCGAATTTCAAGCATGCGGATTGGCTGCAGCAGGTGTGGTTCGTCGGAAGCCACTCCGATGTCGGCGCTAGCTACTACGGAAAACAAAGCCCACCTCTCCTAGCGGTAACGGTTGCGCTGCGCCGGCCCTCGGGATCCTTCTGGCCGTAGGCCGCTCCGGTCTGGCCTTGCACTTCCAGCTCCATCAGTAACTGGGCGGCAAGCCGATCATCTCCCGCCGCAGATCCGCATCAGGGTCTTCTCCACGAGCGTCCGAGGTTCATCATCTCGTCGGTCATCGGTAGTTCCTCGAATCAGGTTGGTGTCAACAACCCGACCCTAACGGCGAATCGCCGGACCACTGGCCAGCGCGGACCTTTGGTCCCTTCGCCGGACGCCGAGCGGTGCCAGGCCTTCTTGGGAAGGCTCTGCGCGATCGCGGAGGTGGTGCCGGCGACAGGCTGCTGCTTGCCCCGGGAACGGAACACGTGATTGTAAGAACCCCCAGAACATAGCCTTTTCCCGCCTTGCGCAGCAGGTTTCGATCTCACCTGAGCCATACACGCTGTCCGCCGCCGCGAACGAGAACGGCGCCTTTGCGGCGACGGCGCGAGCGACCATTCGACGCGCGATCTTCGGCTTCGTCGCAAAGCCCATATCGCTCGGGAACATGCGCCGCTTTCAGGCGAGCGGGGTCGTCCGTCCATTCCTTTGGCGGATAGAGCGCCCGGACTCGTTGTTGCCGGTCGTCTTGAAGGTGCCGATGGTCGCCATGGTAGTCCTCCTTGGTCTCTGTTTTCCGAGCCCGCACTTTGCGGCCTCGATGGTGATCGACAGGCCGGAGGCGATCGACGGCGCACCCCGCAGGGGCTCGACAGCAAAGGAGTAACTTTCTTGTTTCTCGAGGAATGACGGCGCAGGCGGCAGGGGATGAACGTTGTGACGCCTCTGTTGCGCCATACGCGATTGAGGCTTCTAAGCCGGCCTTCGGTCAGATCCACCGATCGAAGAAGCCACTTCGTGCGTCCGAAACAGAGTTGACATCAACGAGATCGTGGATTCTCGCGTCCCGCAAAGACCGGCGCGAAACCGGATCTCGGCCGGATGGCTACGACGAATCAAAACCTCCGCGACCGCACTCGAGCAATACGCCCGCCAAGTCGAGTCGGCCGTACTTGTGATCCGCCGCTATTCGGTCGATCGCTCACGACATTCACCACGTATCTGCCTCACTGCGGTCGAGCCGCGGCGCTGCACTGCCCTGAATGCCACCTCAAAAGACGATGACGGCGTGCGCTCCGGCTGCGTGATCACGTCAACCTCACGCGACGGAACGTTATTAGCTTATCGGCCAAGCCTTGCCCGCCTGGTCCGGGCGCGGTCAGTCGCCGCCTCTGCATGGGGCAAATCCGTCCAGAGCGCCCCTCCCTCCGCGCGAGGATGTTGAGCCCAGTTGCACGCATCATTGAATTTCGTAGCGCAGCCTTTCCGGCAGACGCTCGTTATAAGACCGCCGATCGCGGCGATCGGCGATCAATTCGGAGACCCGGAGAGTGGCAAAGAGCAACAAGCGAGTCGCCGTCACCGGCGGCCACGGCAAGATTGGCAAGACTTTGGTCCCGTATCTACGCGAGCGGGGCTACGACGTGTTCGTTATCGATCGCGACGGACCACAGAGTCCTGATGAGCCGGTGATGGTGGCTGACCTTACGGACTTCGGTCAGGCACTTGACGCACTGTCGTCTGTCGGCAAGGACGTTTACGCACGCCCTGAACGCCGGGCCTTCGACGTGGTCGTTCATCTTGCAAGCATGCCTCACCCCCGCATGATCCCGGACGGCGATGAATTCCGGCTGAACATGATGGCCACCTTCAACGTGTTCGAGGCTTGCCGACAACAAGGTATCAAAGACATCGTGTGGACGGCCAGCGAAGTCGGGACCGGCGTGCCTTACGACAAAACCGACGCGCCATACGTTCCTGTTGACGAAGACTACCCGATGCGAGGCTACAACATCTATTCACTGACCAAGGTGCTGGGGGAGGAGATGGCGCGGCAGTTCTGCCTGAACGATCCGGAACTGCGCATCACATGCCTGCGCCTGAGCAACGTGATGGAACCTGAAGAGTACCCGGGGTTTGAACGTTGGCAGGACGATCCAACCCAGCGCCTCTGGAATTTCTGGACCTACGTCGACAATCGGGACGTTGCGCAGGCGATCGCCCAATCCATTGAATACGATGTCCGCGGGAAGGACGCGTTCTTCATCACGAATGACGAGACGGTGATGCGGACCCCGACGGAAGAACTACTCGACAGGTACTTCCCAAATATCGAGCGCCGGAGGAGATTTCGGGGCAACGAGGTGGTGCTGTCGAACGAGAAAGCGAAGCGCATCTTAGGTTACAAGCCGGAGTATCGCTGGACGAACAAGGAGTGACCACGAGAGATGCGGCCGAAGCCGCTCACATCGAGCCCTGCATCAAACCAGTATGCTTCGTGGAGCGGCACTCCAACTACGCCTTAGCGTGCTTGAGCTGGGCGGCAGGCGCCTGAGATTAGAGGAAACATCGTCCACTTCACGGTTCGCGTGAGGCGGGATGGCCGAATTGACGGCGTGACCAAAGTGAGCGGCGAGATCTCCGTTCGGATATCTCGGCTAGTTCCCCAGAGCGGGGATGTCTTAGCCATCATCGGCAGTCTGACTGCCATCGCAGAGAGAAGAGAGTTGCGACTGCAATGAGCCATAAAGTAATCACTTCGCCTCGCGGGCTGGCTGCTGCACAAGTCGTGCTCGCGCTGGGCGGCTTGTTCATTGGTACCGGGGAATTCGCCGCCATGGGGTTGTTGCCCGGCATGGCCGAATCCGTCGGCGTTTCAATACCTCACGCGGGCAATCTCATCAGCGCCTATGCGTTGGGCGTGGTCGTCGGCTCTCCCTTGCTTGCTGTGCTCACGGCTCAAATGGAGCGGCGGACGCTGCTCTTGGTGCTTGGCTCAATCGTCCTGCTCGGCAACGCGGCGTCCTCGCTGGCGCCAGGGTTCTTCAGCCTCGCAGCCGCGAGATTCATCGCCGGTCTTCCCCATGGCGCCTACTATGGCACGGCCTCGATCGTGGCGGCGGCCATGGTCCCTCCGTCTAACCGAGCCCAGGCGATCAGCCGCGTCATGCTCGGCCTCGCTGCCGCCAACGTCCTCGGCGTACCCATCGCAACGTGGCTGGGCCAGATTTTCGGCTGGCGTTCGGCCTTCGCCTTGGTAGCTCTCGGGGGCCTATCACTAGTTGGACTGCTACGCGTATTCATCCCAGTTGTCGCAGCGGACAAGCAGGCCAGTCCGCGGCGCGAACTCTCGGCTTTCGCCAGCGCACAGATCTGGCTGACGCTTGGGGTCGCCACAATCGGCTTCGGTGGAATGTTCGCAGTCTACAGCTACATCACTCCGACGCTAACCGAGGTCGCCGGTGTCGCCGCGGCGCACGTTCCGGCTTTCCTGGCGCTCTGGGGACTAGGCATGATCGCCGGCAACGTCGCCGGAGGATGGCTTGCTGATCGTGCGCTGATTCCATCAATCCTTGGCATCATCCTATGGAACGTGGTCTTCCTTGCCGGCTTCGCGTTGGCGGTCAATGCGGGCCCCGTAGCGGCTGGTCTGGCGCTCTTCATGATCGGCATCGGATTCGCCCTGGTGCCCGCATTGCAAGCGCGCCTGATGGCGGTGGCAGGGCATGCACAATCGCTGGCGGCGACCGTGAATCACTCTGCCTTCAACCTCTCCAACGCCATCGGCGCCTGGATGGGCGGAATGGCTATCAGCGCCGGCTACGGCTGGCCATCGACTGGTTTTGTCGGGTCGGCGCTCGCAGCCGCAGGATTGATGGTGATGGTCTTATCCACACTGCTTCCATGGCTTTGCGCGGGCGCGAAAAGCAGCGAAGCGGCCGGGAGCCGGGCCGCCTAGGGTCGGCTTTCCTCATACCCAAAGCAAGGAACCGTTGACATGGACGACAGAGTTGGAAGACCGACATTGTTTGGTAAAGGCAATGTCGCTGTCATCACTGGCGCGGCCAGCGGAATCGGCCGTGCAGCGGCGGAGCACTTCGCCGCGCTTGGCATGCGCCTGGTGCTGTTCGATAAGAACGAACATGCGCTGGCTGGGGTCGCGAGCGGCCTGCAAGCCGACGTCCGGCACCTCGCCGGCGATGTCACCCGATTCGAAGATCTAGAGCGCTTGCGCGACCTCGCCGTCAGTGCCTTCGGCAACGTCGCTGTGTTGATGAACAATGCGGCGATCGGCGGCCGAGAGGACGACAATTGGACCGGGCTGAGCGATTGGCGCCAGATCATTGAGGTCAACTTCTGGGGCGTCGTGAATGGCGTCCACGCATTCACTGGAGCGATGTTGCTCCAGCCTGCGCGCGGCGCGATCATTAACACCGGCTCCAAGCAGGGCATCACCAATCCGCCGGGCTTTCCCGCCTATAACGTCGCCAAATCGGGCGTGAAGACTTTGACCGAGCAGCTGGCTCACGGTCTGCGCCAAAAGGGTGCTGCCGTGACGGCGCATCTGCTGGTTCCCGGATGGACTTACACCGGCATGACTCATGCCCCGGACGGAAAGCAGCCGCCAGGCACGTGGACAGCCGAGCAGGTGATCGACTTCATGGTGCCTCGGGTCGAGGCGGGTGATTTCTATGTCATCTGTCCCGACGGCGCCGTGACACCGGAGCTCGACGCCGCGCGTATTCTATGGGGCGCCACAGACATGACCGAGAACCGCCCCGCCCTATCGCGCTGGCATCCCGACTGGAAGAAACGCTTCGACGATTTTGTAGCAAAGGAGACGCGCGAATGAAGCCTTATGTAGTCTGCCACATGATGGGCCCGCTTGACGGTCAACTTCTTGTCGAGCAGTGGACCCCGTCCACCGGACAACCCTACGACGCGCTGATCGCTGAGTATGACCGCGTGCACGAACAGTTCGGCGCAGACGCCTGGATTTCCGGTCGGGCCGTCGGTGCTGAATTCGCCGACGGCAAACCACATTCGCCGATACCGATACCCTCCGTGGAGCGGCCTGTTCACGTGGCGCGCAGTGGCGCCGACGAATATGCGGTGCTAATTGACCCACACGGCAAGCTGCACTGGAGTGGACCGAAGACCTATGGCGCGGCCACAATTGTGCTGCTGGGACGAGACGTTCCAGACGCCCATCTGGCCGAACTGTCTTCCGATGGCATATCCTATGTTACCGCAGCGAGCGATAAGATCGATCTCGTCCATGCGCTCGAGACACTGAACACGAAGTTCGGGATCAAGCGGCTGATCCTCGAGGGTGGCGCGCACACCAATGCAGAATTCCTCGAAGCAGGCCTCGTCGACGAGATCAGCTTGCTCCTTTTCCCGGCGATCTGCGGACGGACCAGCAGTCGGACGATATTCGGGGCGCGGCCGGACGGACTCGCTGACCGACTTCGACTATCCATGATCTCGTCCGAGGTGCGACAGGCCGGCGTCATGCATCTCCGTTACAAGGTGGACTACGCGTCGAAAAACAAGGGAGGGTGACTCACGTGGAGTCACTGGACTTCGTTCTTCAAGAAGGAGATCAGGGCGCGTAGCGCGCTCGGCACCTGCCTCCGGCTACTGTAGTAAACATGAAAGGCTGGTCCGAACGAGCTCCACTTCGGCAGCACCTCCTTCAGCGCCCCGGATTTGAGCTGATCATGGACGCGCGGTTCGACGCAATAAGCTATGCCGCCACCGGTCCCTGCGATTTCGATCGCGAGCGCGGTCTCGTTGACGACGATCGCCCAATCGAGGGAAATCTGTGCACGTTCAGGGCCTTTCTCAAGCTCCCAGTGATAAATCGCTCCCGTACCCGTCCGCAGGCCAATGCATCGGTGAGAAGACAGGTCGGACGGATGCTTCAGTCGAGGGCCTCGCGCGAGATATTCCGGGGAGGCGATCATGATCCAGCGAAGATCGGCTCCAATTGGTACGGCAATCATGTCCTCGGGAACAGACCCGCCGAAACGAATCCCCGCATCGAAACTGCCGCTGACAATATCGACGAACTCGTCCTGGACGACGACTTCAAGTTTTACCTTAGGATAACTCGCCATGAATCCTGCGAGGTTTGGGCCCAAGGCAAGCCGAGCCGCGTCGGTGAGCACATTGATCCGCAGGCGACCCGACGGCGTATCCCTGTGAACGTTTAGATTCTCGATCCCGCTCTCGATTGCCTCGAACCCGCTCTCAAGGCTCGCAAGGAGCTTCTCGCCGGCTTCGGTTAACGTGACGCTCCGATTTGTGCGATTGGCCAGACGAACCCCGAGCCTCGTCTCAAGTCCGCGCAACGCATGGCTGAGTGCAGATGCTGAGACATCGAGCTCGAGGGCGGCGCGTCGGAAGCCGCCCGCTCGCGCGATCGTTCTGAACAGGTTCAAATCCCCAAGGTCGGAGCGTGTGAGTGTAGGACGCGCCATGCACAAACTATGAACGTCGCTCTGTTCAATGTCCATAATGTGCTAATCGACGTCATTTTATCTTACGGAGGCAGGCGACCGTAAGATACGAACCTGGCCGCGACTATGTGATCAGTCGAACGCTTCCGCCAAGAGATCGTCTGCGTCGCTATCGCCTGGGCCACCGTGAAAAGAGCCACCCTCACATCTCAATGCTGCATCTTCAGCGGAACGCTTCTCTTACAACTGGCCGAGCGTCGTTCCATCATCTGCCGGTCGCTTGATATAGATGGGGATTCGCTGTCAATCCCGAACGAGAAGTCGTGAAGAGTTTCTGATCGTGGCGAACTAAAGAAAAAATGCGTCCTGTCCGCGCGGCAGGGACTCACGTCGCCGGCGCCGCGCGCGCGGAGAAGCTGCACAATCCGGGGGCGTGTACTCGAAACCAAGACGGGGTGCCGATGCCGTCTGCTTTTTGCTTAGCAGCGAACGGAAGCGTATCTTGCCGGAGGTCTGAGCAGGATCAAAAGGCGACGTTGCTTGGCGACATCAGGGGGATCAGCTCAAGGATCAAGAGCATCATCGGCTAGGGTCCTATGCGTGCGCGCACGAAGTTGAAGGACGATCTCGCCCGCTCGCTTACCGTCGTTAGCGATGGCATCGAGCACTCGCCGGACTTCCTCCAGATCTGGCGGTTGAGCGCTCAGCCAGTTTAACCCCGCCTGTGCATTAATGATGGTCGCTGTGAGCGCGTTGATGGCGGCACCATGGGTGTGCACAGATTCCACTGAGGTCTGCAACGGCGCTCCGCTTTTCGGATCGCCCAGATTTTCTTCTGGTTCGGCGATACGGGTGCGGTGCACCCGACGCGGCCTTAGACACTGAACAGCGTTTGCAACTTTCCGGATCACATCGAGTACGAGGTCAGGCTGGCACAGCTTGGGAAATCGGCCCCTATCGGCCTCGAAGGCAGAAGCGCCGATGCCTTTTACGACAAGACGTTGAAACTCCGGTTGAACCGTGCGGCCCTTGTTGGCCACGATGCACCAACTCGACTTCCAAGACATAGCGCGCTCCTTCCGCAAGCGGTGAAAACGATTCGGCGCTGTCGGCCCGAGAAGCCGCTCCAACGTGGATGCAACGAGCCAACTACTTCCCTTCGGTTCTTTGTAGGTTCTGAATACACGCCCTCTGGCAAATAATCGGAAATGAGAGCTTGAAGGTCTTCGCCAGATCCTGTTCCTGCTCCGGCGATAGGTAGCGGGGGTTGAGTCCACGTAACAGCAAGTAGAGCCTCGCGGTCTCTTCCAATTCTTCGGTAGCGAAGAAGGCAGCTTCTAACGTATCGCCCGCAACCACAGGGCCATGGTTGGCGAGCAAGACGGAGGAATATTTTCCCCCAAGACCTTTGATCGCATTCGCAACGGCAGGATCGCCCGGCCTATAGTACGGCACCAGAGCGGTCCGACCACATCTCATGAGGTAATAGGGGGTCATCGGCGGCAGGACGGCTCGCCGATCGACCTCGGGCAACATCGATACCGCGACCGAATGAACCGAATGAATATGTACTACGGCCCGGGCCGTACCTCGCGTTTGGTACAGCGCGGCGTGTAACGGGACTTCCTTCGTCGGCGCATCGCCAGATAAGACGCTTCCCTGCGCGTCCGGATGGGTGACGCGATTGGGATCGAGGAATCCGACCGATGCGTTAGTGGACGTCACGAGCCAACCGCCGTCATCGAGCATAACACTAATATTGCCAGACGATCCCGGCGTGAAACCGCGCTCGAACAGCGAGCGGCCGAAGCGGCAGAGTTCATCCCTCAACTTGCTGTCGCTCACTGTCGCACCGCCATTCGTCGACTTCAGGTGGCTACTTCTGACATTCGAATGAATCGAAACCTCGCCGGGTTTGGCCGGCCCACAGACCGATAGCCTCAACAGTTCAAGGTACCGCGATGACGCGGATATTATTCGTGGTCCCGGCCTGCGCGAACGGAATTCCGGCAACGATCACCACGTGGTCCAAGCTATCTGCGAAACGTTCTCCGACCGCGGTAGAAACAGCGCGCGACACCATCTCCTCATAGTCGCTCACGTCGGACGAGAACACGCTGTGCGTCCCCCAGAGAAGACACAGACGACGGGCGGTGTCCGAGCTCGGAGTAACGGCAAGCACTGGCACATCTGGACGGCGGCGAGCGATGCGTGCGGCGGTCGTGCCTCCGGACGTGTACACGACGATAGCCGCCGCATGGATCGCCGACGCCAAGCCCGCCGCAGCTGTGGCCACCGCGTGGGGCGGCGTTTGCTCCTCGTCGGGGCGCAAGGCATCAACGATCGATCGATACATCTTGTGACGTTCGGTGCTGCGGACGATGCGATCCATCATCTCCACCGCCTCGCGCGGATATCGGCCGACGGCAGACTCCGCCGATAACATCACGGCGTCGGCCCCATCGTAAATGGCCGTGGCGACATCGGACGCTTCCGCGCGTGTCGGCGTCGGCGAAGACACCATGGAATCCAGCATTTGGGTGGCTACGATCACAGGCTTGACCGCCAGTCGACAGGCTCGCACCAGTTCCTTCTGCCGCCCGGGAACGTCTTCGTGGGGTATTTCCACGCCGAGATCGCCCCGCGCCACCATGACCGCGTCGGACAAGCTAATGATGTCATCGATCCGATCAAGAGCAGCCGGCTTCTCAAACTTCGCAACGAGCCCTGCCCGATCGCCAATCAGGCCCCTCGCTTCAATGAGGTCTCCCGGTCGCTGCACAAAGGACAGCGCGACCCAATCGACGCCGAGTCGAAGGCCAAATTCTAAGTCTGATCGGTCTTTTGGGGTAAGCGGAGACAGATTCAAGATCGTCCCAGGTAGATTGACGCCCTTGTGGTTGGAGATTTTGCCGCCAACGATTACCTCAGCATCGAGACTGTCGCGGAGCAGCGTCTTAACGCGAACGCACAGGCGACCATCGTCGATCAGCAGATCGTGGCCAGGAGCCGCTGCCACGAAAACCTCCGGGTGCGGCAGCGGGATAGCATCCCGATCCCCGGCGCCTTCTTGGACAAAGCGAACGGTTTCGCCCGGTGCTACGGTCAAGCTCCCGTCGCGCAATGTCCCGATCCGGATTTTCGGTCCCTGGAGATCCAGCAAGATGCCAATCGGTCGGCCCATTTCAGCCTCGAGCGCGCGTATTGCTGCGTGGACCCTGGCGTGATCCTCCCTCGCCCCGTGACTAAAGTTAAGGCGAAAGGTATCAACGCCTGCCTCGAACAATGTCCGAAGCATCTCTGGTTCGCAGCAGGCGGGTCCAACTGTTGCTACGATCTTCGCTCGGCGGCTTCGTCGCACCTAATTAGCCTTTCCATCGAAAAAGCAAGCCTGCACAACGGACGCCTATCGAGGCGGCGTTTTGTCCGGTCCGAACATCAGACCAGCTTCACGGAAACCGCCGTCAACGTTCAATGTATGGCCGTGGACATACCTGCTCTCGTCCGAAGACAAAAAGACTGCTGCGTCAGCGATCTCTTCCGGGGTCCCGTAGCGGCCCATCGGAATGAGGTATTCATAGGCCCGGCGTGTCGCGGGATCGTGTGCCGTCTTGGCCATCTCGGTTTCAATCGCTCCCGGAGCGATGTTGTTGACATTGATGCGGTGTTGAGCAAGTTCGACCGCCATGACCTTGGTCAGCAACTCGAGGCCGGCTTTAGCCGCGCCATATGCGCCGCGTCCGTTTCCGCCGCGCTGGCCCGAGAGCGATGCGATGTTTATGATCTTGCCACCACGTCCTTGCTTAACCATCTGGCGCGACACGGATTGTGCCACGATGAATGCTCCCGTCAAATTGATTGAGATCATTCGCTGCCAGTCCTCGAGCTTGATGTCGAGGAACGGCGTGTTGCCCCCGATCCCGGCGTTGTTGATCAGGATATCCATTCCCCCGCAGCGACGGACCACTTCGTCCATCAACTCGCCCACCGACGGTTGATCCGCCACGTCCACGCGCAGGCCTAAGTGATCTCGGTCGGCATTTTCGAGAGCAGCTGCCGCTGTCTTCGCACCGTCAAGGTTGACATCCGCGATCACGATGCGCGCGCCCTCCCGCGCCAGTGCCTTCGAGATTGCAAATCCGATTCCGCGTGCGCCTCCGGTGACGAGTGCCACTCTCTTGTCCAATCTCATGTCTATCTGACTCCCGATTTTGTCGTCTTCACGTTAGCTTTCCGGCGGTGCTCTCAAGCATCGTCCAGAGTTCCTCCCCGTATTTGGTTCGCCATTCCTTGTAGAAGCCGGCGCTGCGAAGAGCATCTCGGAAGGCGTTGACGTCGGGCTCGTTGAAGATCAGACCCTTCTTGGCCAGGTCACCGCGCAATGTCGTGGCAAGCGTCGCCATGTCCTTCCTCTCAGCCATTGCGGCGTCATTGATTGCCGTGGCCACGATTGCGCGCAGATCCTGAGGAATGGCTTCCCAGTTTCGCTTGTTCGCCACGCAGAAGAAGGCATCCCACATGTGACCGGTCAGAGCGCAGTACTTCTGCACCTCGAAAAGGTTCGCCGTAAAAATGTTGGCGAGGGAGTTTTCCTGGCCGTCGACGATCTTGGTCTGCAGCGCGGAGTACAACTCGCTATAGTTGATCGCGGTCGGTGCGGCGCCAAAGGCCTGGAACATAGACGTCCATAGTGCACCTACCGGCACGCGAATCTTGACGCCCTTCAAGTCGGCCGGCGTATTGATCTGCTTCGAGCTCGTCGTAATGTTGCGGAAGCCATTGTCCCACATCTTGGCCATCGGCACGAGGTTCGCCTTGCCGATCGCGGTTCGCAATGCGTCGCCGAGTTGTCCGTCCATCGCCTTCCAGACGGCGTCATAATCCGGAAAGATGAATCCCAAACCGTAGATCGACGCGGATGGAACGATCGTCGAGAGCACGTTGATCCCCGAGTTAAGAAACAAATCCAGACCACCGGCGCGCAGCTGCGACAGCATGTCCGTGTCGCCCCCGAGTTGGTTGTTGGGAAAGACATTGATTTCCACCCGGCCTTTCGTTTCAGACAACACGCGTTCAGCAGCTTCCCGCGCACGCGCGGTAATTGGATGTGACTCGGCGAGGTTGAACCCCCATCGGAGCTGAAATTCTGCGGCCCGAGCCGGCCTCACAGACAATCCGGCTCCAGCAGCCACCGCGACCGACGTTGTTGTCTGCAAGAACGTCCTGCGACTGATCTTCCTCATTGCTTCCTCCATCGTTCAAGTTGCCAGGCTCGATGCCACCTACGGCGGAGCGTCAGTTCACAAGAACCCTGTTGAGATCCACGGAACTGACGCGACAATCACCAGCCCAACCAAGAGGGCCAACATGTAGCCAAGAATGGGCCGCATTCCGGCGTCCGGGCTCACCCTGCTGATCGCGCATGCGGCGTAGTAACCAACGCCGAAAGGCGGTGCGAAGAGGCCGACACCCATCGCCAATATGACGACCATCGAATAGTGAACGAGATCGATCCCCAGAGCTTGAGCTATCGGGAAAAGCAACGGACCGAAGAGAACAATGGCCGGAATACCTTCGAGAACGCTGCCAAGAATGACGAAGGCCACAATGGACACCGCCATGAAGCTTGCCGATCCACCAGGCAACTGCTTCATCGCCACAGCGAGTGAGCGAGAGAAGCCTGATTGGGTCAGACTCCAAGCCATCGACGTCGCGGTGCCGATGATAAAGAGGATGGCCCCAGACAGACTCGCGGTCTCGACCAGCATCGGCTTGATCCTCCGCCAATCGAATTGCCTGTAGAAGAGAGCGCCAACTACAATCGAATAGAAGATCCCAATGGTAGAGACTTCGGTCGCCGTTGCCACGCCTTCGATCACTGCGGATCGAATAACGAAAGGAAGAGCGATTGCCGGTACCGCGAGCAGAAACGCCTTTCCAATTTCCTTGGCTGAGGCGCGACGAGCAAGGCTAAGATCCTCATTGCGGTATCTCCATGCAATGACCCAGCAAAGGGTGATCGCCAGAATCACGCCGGGAAGAAGTCCGCCGGTGAACAGAGCCGCAATGGAGACTCCGGTAACCGAGCCGATGGTGATGAGAACTATGCTCGGTGGAATCGTCTCGGTTTGAGCACCTGTCGCGGCCAGCAGCGCGACGAGATCTCCTTCCTTCGCACCCCGACGCTTCATTTCCGGAAACAGAACCGGCGCCACCGCGGCCATGTCCGCGGCCTTTGAGCCGGAGATCCCCGAGACGAGGTACATCGCTCCGACGAGGACGTACAATAGACCACCGCGCACATGGCCTAACAGGCTCGCGAGGAACGTAACCATGGCCCGCGCCATGCCCGTCATTTCGATCAGTTGACCGAGAAACACGAACAAGGGAACTGAAAGCAGGATGAGATGGCTGACACCTTCGTCGATACGACCCACGATGATCAGCGGCGGAGTCCTGGTCGTAAGCATGAGATAACCGAATGTTGCCAAACCGAACGAAAAGGCGATCGGAACGCCCGTAAAGACGGTGCAGGCAACGACAACGACGAAGAAGATGATGAGATTTACGTTGCCGAGCGGCGCAAAGACCGGCTTGAGAAGCCAAAGTATCCCCACCAACAGTGCGACAATGGCGAGGGCGGTCAGAGCCTGTCTTGCATCACCGAGACGCACGAGGCGAAGGAGTGTGAATATTCCCATCAAGCCAAAGCCGACGGGAGCGGCGGACGCTCGCCACGCGTTTGAGAGATCCATCGCGGGGGTTCTAACGATAGCTTCCTCGATTGCATACTCGAGCGTAGCCGGAAACAGGAGGACGACCAGCCCCAGTGATGCTGCCAGCGCGATCGCGTCGAGGTGAGCTCGCATCCTAGGAGACACGAATGCGAATAGCGCCGTCATTCTCATGTGCTCGCCGCGTCGCAACGCAATCGCGGAGCCCAGCATCACAAGCCAGAGAAACAGCATAGAAGCCAGCTCGTCCGACCAAATGATGGGCTTGAGGAAGACGTAACGCGCCAGGACTCCTGCAAACAGCAGCAGAATCTCGGCCGTCAGCAGTATGCTGACGCAGATTTCAAGAATAAGGCCGAACAATTTATCGGCGCCATCTGCAATCGCCTGCAGAACGCTCTGGCGCGAACTCTCCACGGACCGTCCAAACGGCGCGTGCGAGGTCGCGCTGCCGCGACTATCGTGCGCGGCCATGCCGCCTGAAGCCATCGTTGGGACACGCATTGGCATCCTCCCTATTTCGTTCTTATTAGACTCGACCCAGCCATCCGCGCTTGAAGAATTCTTCGTCGCCGAGTTGACCGCCCTTGAATGCTATCTGAAGTCCATCGAGACGGCCGCGGATCGATCTGGCTCGGCAAAGTGGCACGCCAGGGCTTACGCGCGATTCAATTTCAAGCGCATCAATATCCAAGAGTTGTGCGACCTGACTCGACGTGTCGCCACCGGACAACAACAATCTCTTGAGGGGTACCTCCTGCAGAATATCACTAACGAGTTGGCCAAGCTTCCGACCAAGGTTTCGGCCACCTTCATGCTTGGCGAACTCGCGCGACATCCCGCCCGTTACGAGCATATCAATCATCTTCCCGATCCGTGGATCATCGGGACCACGGGCTGTATGCAAAATGACGCTGCGTCCTTCCTTGAGCAGCGAGAGGGTACGTGCGACGGCTTGCCTCGCGGCTGCCATGTTTTGGCCATCACCGAGCAGCGCAGCAGCGTCGAGAGGCACCTCCGCAAATCCCGCCCGCACAGCGGCATCGATCTGCAATGCGGTCACAGGTGAGGCACTGCCCGACACGGCCAGTACCTGATCGATCGCAGCTGGGCCGCCGTAGGAGCTGGTAGGTGGAGGGATCACACCAGCCTCCCGCCACCACTGCGTCAGGGCATACTCCACCCCTGACGGACCCACCACGAATGCGCTTCCACTCACTCCAGCCCAATCGACGAGGAGTCGCCCAACCTGTGTAAGCTGTGAAGCATTGGTCGAGTCGAGCAGGATTGCGTCGGCCCCACCCTCTGCTAAATCCTTGAACTGCCCGGATGCCAATTCATAGCCCTGGTCCAAGAACGGGCACGTCAGCTTTTCGATCCTGAGCGCTGCCTGCCGTCCGATGTGCAGCGCCAGATCGCTTTCTTGCATAGGCGTCACGGGGTGAACGCTCATAACCGGATGCCTATCGATACGATAGACGTTCCCATCAGTTCCGGATCGGGCAAACAGGTTTCCGAACGCGCAATATCTTTGAAGCGATGGCGTACCCCCAACGATGGGAACTGGATCGCCAAAGATTGACCTTGCGATTTCAATCACTCGACCGATGCTGCCGATCTCCGGCGAACTGTCAAAGGTCGAGCACACCTTATAATGAACGATCGGCGCGCGAAGCGATGCAAGGTACCGTAAATGCTTCTCCAGATGTTCGGTCATCTCCGATGGAGACATGCCGCGACTCACACCGGCAAGGCCGACGACATCAATGTCTCGAAAGTGATTCAAGACATCGGGGCTCGGCGGACGGAGAAAGAGAGCAGCACGGAGCCCGGCGAAGGCTACGACCTCAAGCGCATCCGTCGATCCAGTGAAATCATCACCGTAGAATGCCAACCGGTAGCGAGGCTGTGTCACGCCGCCCCCCCGAACTTGGACAGCGCGAGCTGAAGCGGCGCATGGGATTTTGCGTACTCAACCGCTGGTATACCTTGGACTGCCGCCTGCCAGGCTTCTCGCAAACTCATGACGCCGCCAGCGATGCCGCCAGGATGCCCCATGATCCCGCCGCCGGCGAGGTGCATGAGGTCTATGCTTCCGAGGCGCTCGAATGTGTCTCCGGCTTGTCCGGCCCATTGTCCTGAAGAGAAGACCGGCATCATTGGTTTGACACCTGAAAACGCAGCTAGGCATGAGCTCGCAGACAGGATGACGGAATCATCCGGCTCCCAGAATTTACTCCTCAGACCATTCACGTGCAGATGATCGACACCAGTCAGTCGCCACAGCTTTTGAAATGCCAAGAAATCGAAGCCGAGCCAGGGATGACGGGTAAATAAGCCCCACCCATTGCGGTGACCATGGATCGGCAGATTCGTGTAGGTCCGCAGATGTTCGATCGCAGAGAAGCCGCACCAATTGACGCTCACCATGACGCAGGTTCCACCGGCCTCTAGCACCAGGTCATGGCGACGCCGCATGTCGTCGATCGAACCACTGATATTGATCGCGTACATGGGCTTTCGGCCCAATCGGTCGGCATGCCTGTCGATCACCGGAAAGACCGCCTTCAAACGCTCCTCGAAAGGCGCGTAAGGCGGATCGGCGATTAACTCGTCATCCTTGAGAAAGTCGATCCCGGCTTCGCAGATCTTATCGACCAGCGAGGCGGTCTCGGATGGAGACATACCGATACTTGGCTTCAATATCGTACCGATGAGCGGGCGATCGAAAACACCGGCTAAGCGGCGGGTCCCGTCGACGCCGAACTTCGGACCTGGAAAGCTTGCGGCGTACTCGATGGGAAGGTCGATGTCGAGCAGCCGAAGGCCCGTGATTTCGCCGAGCTCGAATAGATTGCCGGCAACCGTCGCCAAGAGCGTTGGAATATTGCGGCCCACGTTATCGACCGGAAACGCGATCTCGATCTCGCCGCGCCGAAACGTCGTTGTTCTCTGCCTCCGCTCTGAGAGCGCACTGCGCAATGTCGGGGCGTCGGCGGATGGCAGCTCGGTCACCCGAAGCACCCGTGCGCGCGACCGCTTCTTCAACTCATCCGTTTCGCCGGGCAATGAGAGAAACGTCCCGCTTGACTGCTCTCCTGCCACGACTTCTGCCGCCCTCTCGAGACTATCGACAGTCTCGATCAAATATCGGGCTGTGAACTCGGCTCGCGGATTGTCGCTGCGCATTGTGACGCCTTGCTGCATTTCTTCCCGGAATTCGTCTCATCCATCCGTACGATCGAAGAACGTTTGGATGCGGACGGTGATATCTTCACCCGGGCTATGGCATGACGGCAAACGATATTCGTGAAGCAACCCGTGAGGAAAACTCACAGGGGCTCGGCCTTCGCTGGTGTCGGGAGAGGTTGCTAAGCTTCGACCTTACCCAACATGGCACAGCTCTTCACAGTGGCAGACATTTCGCGCGTGAGCCATTGCGAAACCGCTCTACTCTCAGGGCGAGTTGCGACGTGGGGCGCCGTCCATAGCATTAAGGTGCGTTTACCGGGGATGCTGCCAAAGGGCGCAATCAGTCTGCCGCTATTGATCTCCTCCAAGACGAACATCGTCGGGACCAGCGCCAAGCCCAGCCCGCATAGCGCCGCCTGGATGAGAAGATAGAAGTGATCATACGACTCTTGAATGCGGATATCCCACTTCAACCGCATCTCATCCAGCCAATCTGACCAAGCCTCCGGGCGTGTTCGCGTGCCGAGCAAACGGCACCCCGCGATATCATCCGGATCATTCAGGCTGTTGGCCTTGGCGTAAGAAGCTGCGCAAACCGGGGAAATCCACTCCCGCGCTAGCTCCTTGATGACTACGTCTCGCGGCGGTGCGATGGTACTTGAACGGATAGCAATACTGACCTTGTCACGAATGAAATCTACTTGATCGTAGTTCAGGTTGAACTGGAGATCGATGCCTCTGTGAGCGTCATGAAAGGCTGCGAGGCGGGGAATCAGCCAATACATCATGATGGTCGCAGAACATGAAACCGTCAGCGGCCCCGGCAGGATTTGCTCTACACTCGCGTCGATAAGGCTGAATGCGCCAGATAGTCCTTCCGCCAGACGAATCCCCTCCGGCGTCGGGTCTGTGGAGGACGACCCTCGCACCAATAGCGGGACACCGAGCAATTCCTCCAGCGATCGGATGTGCCGGCTAACCGCCCCATGTGTGACGGACAATTCCAACGACGCAGCGGTCATGCTGCGCAATCTCGCCGTGGCCTCGAAGGCACGCAGCGCATTGAGCGAAGGCCGGGGACGCACCATCGATACCTCGAAAGCCTAAAGTTTAGCCGTTGTGAGCTTTAGTCACAAGTGCCGCGATAAAAGTCGTTTGGGCATTTGGCGGCGGAGCCATAATCTCTCGACCTCAAAATCGTTCATGGCTGATGCACTGCGAAGGAGGCCGCCATGAACCAAAGCTCGAGCACCGCCGGCAGCGAGAGAACGGACTATGTTGAGAAAGATGATCGTTGAAGCCCGCGTAAACGAATACGCGATGCGGGACGCTAACCCGAATGTGCCATGGACAGCCGATGAAATAGCCGAAACCGCGGCCCGCTGTCGCGAGGCGGGAGCGTCGATCCTTCATTTTCACGCCCGCGCAGACGATGGGGCGCCGCTCCACACAGCTGAGAAGAACGCTGAGATCATCCGCAAGGTCAGGCAGAAATGCGACATCCTGATATTGCCGACGCTCGGCTTTTTCGCCAACGACACTGATCCGAGCGCACGGATCGACTGCATTCTCGAGCTTGCCAGGGATCCGCAGACCAAACCGGATATCGTTCCCATAGACACCGGAAGCACCAATCTTGACGTGTTCGATCGCGACAAGCTCATGTTCGAACATTCCCAGCGCATCTATGAAAACCGTACGGCCGCTGTAGAGCACTATTTCCGCTCTCTCAAATCCGCAGGCATCAAACCGAAGATGACGTGCTGGTCGATCGGGTTTGTTCGACGCGCGATAGCATTCATGGAAATGGGCCTTGTGGCGGCGCCGGGCTATTTCCTTCTCAACATGACGGACGGTCCGTATCTCACCGGCCATCCGGGGACACTCGAAGGTCTAGACGCATTCTTGCCGTTCTTGCCGAAGCACATCCGCCACACGTGGACTGCCAACATCGTCGGCGGCAACCTGCTGGCTCTGTGCGAGGGCGTGGCCAGGCGCGGCGGCAACATCGCTCCGGGGATTGGAGACTATCCCTACGTTGAGTATGGCTGCCCGACTAACGAGGAGCTCGTTCGCCGGACATGTGACATTGCAAGAAATTGCGGTCGCGAGATCGCTTCTCCTGACGACGTTCGAGAGATGCTTGAAATTTGTTAAGGCACTCGTCCCGGCGTACGTGCTTCGCCGCTAACCAACGGGCGCCGAGCGAACGACCAGCACCCTTCCGCTCTCTCGAGGCTCTCTCCCTGACTGTGCCGGGATTTCAGTGATCCCGGCACTTTTTTTTACAAACTTAATTGTCTCTGATCTGCAAAGCCCAGCACCAAAATCGGCTTCCGGCGTCTACTCACTTCAATCCGACAACGCTGTGAGGCACATAACGCTTTTCCAGTCGCACGATTTCTTCTGAGGTTAGCTTCAGACTTAAAGCGGCGATCGCATCGTCCAAGTGCTGAGGCTTCGTAGCACCTATGATCGGTGCCGTTACGCCGTCTTTTCCGGCCACCCAGGCCAGGGCTACATGCGCTGGTGCTACTCCGCGCTCCCTTGCAATATCGGAAACCACATCCACAACACTCCGATCGGCCGCTTCAGCGTGCCCGTAGAACTCCGAAGTTACATTGTCAGTCTCGGAACGGGCACTTTTTGCGGTCCACGGGCGGGTCAGGCGCCCGCGAGCCAGCGGACTAAAGGCGATCACACCGATCCCTTCGTCGCGACAAAGCGGCAACATCTCTCGTTCCTCCTCACGATAGAGGAGATTTAGGTGACATTGCATGGACACAAAACGCGCCCAAGAATTAGTGTCGGCGCGATGGAGAGCCTTGGCAAATTGCCAAGCGTAGGTATTGCTGGCGCCGATGTATCGGACTTTCCCGCTCCGCACGAGATCGTTGAAGGCCTCAAGAGTTTCATCGATTGGCGTGTCATTGTCCCAGAAATGGATCTGGTACAGATCGATATGGTCGGTGCCGAGCCTCCGAAGACTTGCTTCCGCTTCGGCAAGAATTGCCTTTCGTGAAAGGCCGATCCCGTTTGGTCCCGGGCGCATGCGGCCGTAGACCTTCGTAGCGATCACGATTTCGTCTCGCGGTACCATCTCCTTGAGAATCTTGCCGACGATTTCCTCGCTCGTACCGTCCGAGTACACGTTGGCCGTATCGAAGCAATTGATCCCGAAATCGAGAGCCTTGCGTATGAATGGCCGACTATCGCTCTCGCCTAGGGTCCAAGGATGATTCCCTCGCTCCCCGACCCCGTAACTCATGCAGCCAAGTACAATCCGCGAAATCTTGAGGCCTGAACGGCCCAAACGTATGTAATCCATGAGCGATACCCTCGCTGTCTCGCCAGCCCCTGGGCTGTTTCAAAGTGTCGCGATGTCAATGATCCTCAGTCCCCGATCGCTCACCCGCGATGGGAAGTGATCCTTGAGCTTTTCCTCGTGGACGGGGACGAGCCTCAACATGTCGCCGCCGACGCTGTCGAGCATCTCTTCCGCCGCAAGAATCAGATTGGTCTGACTTCCCGTAGCCAGTCCTGGTGGCACGAAGCATGGATCATCCCGATCACCTCCATGCAGGTTTTCGTAGGTGTAGACAACGTCGCCGGTAAGGACCCATCGGTCCTCCAAGCTTCCGCCGTTGCGGACCACCACGTACTGCGAACCCGCCGTGTGGGTGTCAAAGGCGGGAAGAAGATCGATATTCGGCAGAACGTCATGCGACGCACCGTCCAGCACGGCCAGCCGATTGTTCATTCCGAGATCCACGAGCTTCAGGACATCCGCAGGGTTGATGCCGCCGAGGAGGGATCGAAAACGACGTCCCTTGGACAGCGCCCAAATCCAGCTCTCGATCTCACGCTTCTGGATGTAGAACTTGGCGTTCGGGAAGTAGGCCAGCCCACCCATGTGGTCAAAATGAGCGTGAGTAAGGAACACATGCTGCACATCCTCGGGACGAATGCCGACGGCTCCCAACACTTCAGAGGGCGGAGACCAGCCGGTGACGCCGATGCTATTGGCGATCTCGCCTCCGAAATCCGATTGATCGTAACCGGTGTCAACCAAGGCGACAGTGTCACTGCTACGCAGGAGCAGATAAGCAAACGGCAAGTTCATGCTTCCGCTGTTATGTCGACCGTATACGACACCACTTCTCGGATGTTTGGGGCTCGCTGCGTATTCGAGCACGGTGATGGCATATCTCGTCATTTGGAGGCTCCAATCAGGAGGTCAGCACCAAGCTTAAGTTGGCCGCAGCACTGCCGCAGGTCGATCAAGCCGCCGCAGGCGATCGGACTCGCCCGACGCAGATGGTCCCACGCTCCTGACAGCAAGCTCACTTCGGACGAGCGTTGATGTGGCGCCAGGGGTGCCGCCCGCGGCGGCATCAGCAGATGCGCCGCCTGTTTCACATGATGATGCTCGTGCTGCCGCTGCACCGGTACCCGAACCGCCGCAAGAATCTCGTACACATGATCCGAATCGCCGGAGTCAGGCTTGCTTTCATCCTCCAGACGCGACGTCCCAATGAAGTTCGCGAGAAGACGAACAGAGCGGTCAGTCACAACATCGCGCAGATAGTGGACGACCGGCCCGATGACGACATCGTATTCGGCGACTGCTGAACCCGGTGCAATCCCCTCGAAGGGATCGTCGGCACGGAACTGTGCGCTTAGAAATCCGCTCACGAGGATCGCCCGTCTTCCGGAACCGGAGCATTCGATGGGATTAGGTCGAAATTTTTCAAGTCCTGCCAGAGAGCAGCGGGTATTCGTGCCGAGACAGCGTGGACGTTCTGGGTAACCTCGCTTGTGGACTTCGCGCCCTGAACAACGGTGGCGACGGCGGGATGCGCTTGCACGAACTGGGTCGCGACGGTGGGCAAATCGACACCGTGTCGTTCGCACACTTTCTCGATTGATCGGACGCGCTCCAGGATGGCGCTCGGGACCTGCTGGTAGTCATAGGTCGAGGCCGCCGCCTTCGATCCAGCGGCTAAGATGCCTGAATTGTAGATGCCGCCGGCGATGACCGAGACATTTCGAGACCGCAACTCGTCGAAATGCCCATCGAGTGGTGCATGATTGAGCAACGTGTATCGACCTGCGATCAGCGCACAGTCAATCGCAAATTCGCGAGCCACCCCGAGAACCGAGTCGGTCTCGTTCACTCCTAACCCGACGGCAGCAATGACTCCCGAACTCTTCAGTTCCTCGAGCGCTCGGTACCCGCTCTCCCGGAGCTGGTTCCAGTAGAATTCTGCTTGATCGCCGTGCCATGCGCGTCCCACGTCGTGAATCAGAAGCACATCGATATAGTCGAGGCCCAAACGCTGCTGACTGTCCTCGAACGAGCGCATCACGCCGCTATACGTATAGTCGTACGTGTCTCGAAACGGATACGGATCAACCCATTCGATCCCGTAAACGGTCTCGAGCTTCGGTGTCCGACTGGCTGGCTTGAGCACCCGGCCGCACTTTGTGCTTACTACAATCTGGTCTCGGATACGGAGGTCACGGATAGCGCGGCCGAGGAAGTGCTCGGCCTTTCCGAGACCATACATCGGCGCGCAATCAAAGTAGCGCACGCCGAGATCGAATGCAGCTTTCACGACAGCTTCGAATTCGGCATATGGCACTGCGACATTGAACCCGGAAAGAGGCACTGTCCCGAGCCCCAGCGACGTGACGGAAACTTTGGTGCGGCCTAGAGTTCGTGTCTCGAGCGGCATCATCGCTCTTCTCCTTGCTTGACGTGGAAGTTCAGCCCGACCGGGCCAGTGAGCCCGGATCCGGAAGCGGGGCATGTGTGGGAATCAGGCCTTCGCTCTTCAGGTCCATCCAGAATGCCTGAGGAATTGGCGTCGATATCGAGGCGACGTTCTGCGCGACATGTGCGGTCGTGAGTGCGCCCTGAACGACCGATGTCACGGCCGGATGCGCATAGACGAACTGGGAAGCCGCATTGGCAAGCACGACTTTGTGACATTCGCAGACAGCTTCCAGCGCCTTCACGCGCTCTACGATGTATTCTGGAGCCGTCTGATAGTCATAGGTCCGCGTTAATGCGTTACCCCGACTGCCCTCGGCCAAGATCCCCGAATTGTAGACACCGCCGGCGATGATGCCGATGCCGCGGCGTTGAGCCTCGGGAAAGAACTCCGTCAACGGCGCATGATTAAGGAGCGTGTACCGTCCTGCTACGAGTGAGCAGTCGAGATCGAATTCCGCAGCCACTTCAAGCACTGAAGCCGTCTCGTTGACGCCGAGACCGATCGCCTTGACGGCTCCCGACCGACGGAGCTCATCGCAAGCCCGGTATCCGCTCTCGCGGAGTTGCCCCAGATACAGGGGATACTTCTCCCGGTGCCAAACTCCGCTCACGTCATGCAGGAAAAGAATGTCGATGTGGTCGAGACCGAGGCGCTGCTGGCTATCTTCGAAAGACCTCATGATGCCGTCGTAGCTGTAATCGTATTCGTCGACGAAGGGCAGCGGATCAACCCAATTGATCCCATAGAGACTTTCCGCGCGCTTCGACCGGCTTGCCGGCTTCAACAGCCGGCCCGCCTTGGTGCTCACCACGACGTCCTGACGAAGGCCGTGCACACGAAGAACATGACCGAGGAAATGCTCGGACTTTCCGAGACCGTAAAGCGGAGCAACATCGAAATAGCGTACGCCCTGCTCGTAGGCTTTCAGGATCACTGCCTCGAAGGTCTCAAAGCCGACCGGAACACCGCACCCGCCCAAAGGTGACGTCCCAAGCCCAAGCGAAGTCAAACTCAGACGCCCGTTCGGAAGCGCCCTTTTCTGCAGAGCCACCATTTCCAAATATCCCTGTTTAAGCATCAGTGCGCACGCAGCTGTCCACCGCGTGCGCACGATAGGGTTCACATGTATTTTGCGACGTTCGAGGAATCCAAGATGAGCCACGGGACGGTGTAATCCTTCTGGGTTCCGCCTTTCCACTCCATCAAAGAATCCCAGACCTCGGACCGCGGCTTGTAACTGTCCCCCTTGATGGCACGCAGGGCGAGATCGACTGCGCCCTGCCCCTCAGCACGGGCGTACTTGTAGAGCGTTACAGTCATTTCGCCTTTCTGAACTGCGCGCTTGCCGTCCGGGATGCCATCGATTGCGAGCACCGGAACGGACTTGAAGTCGACCTTTGCACTCTTCATGGCCTCAATCGCGCCCAGCGCCATCTCGTCATTTTCGGCGAGTACGGCATTGATCTGCCCCGGATGCGCGAGCAACCAATTCTCCATGAGCGACTGCCCCTCGGCACGGCTCCAGTTGCCCGACTTGCTGGCAATCAACTTGAGCTTCGGGAACTTGGCCAAGCCGGCGTCGATGCCAGCCTTGCGCTCGATCTGCGCCGACTGACCAATGGGGCCTTCCATCAACACCACGTTCCCACCATTCGGAAGCAGCTTGCCTAACTGATCCCCGATAATACGCCCTCCCTCCGTGTCGTTGACGATGATCGACGCGGTGTAATTCTTCGATGCGGTTTTCAGCGCCGATACGATCACCGGAATGCCAGCCGCGACGGCTTTATCGATTGCGGGCGCCGACGCCTGGAGATCGAACGGTGACATGATGATGGCATCGAACTTTTGGGTAATGGCGGTATCGATCTGGTTCGCTTGGACGAGAGGATCGTACTTGCCGTCAAAGATCGTGACTGCGACAGAACCGTCCTTGACTGCCGGGTGGCTCTGAATCTCGCTGGACCAGGCCTTCATGTACTCGCCGGATTCCCCGAACGATAGGGCGGCGATCCGCGTCTTGCTTTGAGCAAAGGCCGTACCGGTCGATAGAATGATTGCAGCAGCGGCGAAACTCGCCATCGTCGATCTACGCGTAACCTTCATCGTCTCCTCCGATTGATGTGGTCAGTCACCTAGTCCGCCCATGCTGGGCGTTACAGCCGTTGTCATCGTCTGTAATGGTCTTCGCAGGTGTCACTTGCGAAATTGGTCGAGCATCACGGCGACGACAATGATCGCGCCCTTGAGAAGCTGCTGGTAGTAGGAAGACACGCCCATCAGATCCATGCCGTTGTTGATCGTCCCGATGATGAGTGCGCCGAACAACGTCCCGACTAGCGAGCCGCGCCCTCCTGCGAGGCTAGTCCCGCCGATCACCACGGCCGCGATTGCATCGAGTTCGTAGCCGATGCCCGCCTGTGGAAGTGCGGCAGTCGTACGGGAAGTAAGCACCAGGCCGGCGAGTCCGGCGAGGAGGCCTGAGATAATGTAGGTGGATGCAATGACGCTCCGCGTGGAGATGCCGCTCGTCCTGGCGGCCTTGTCGTTTCCTCCCACGGCGTAGACGTAACGCCCGAACGTCGTGTAAGAGAGAACGACCCATCCGATGGCGAACACAAGAAACAGAATTAAGACCGGCACAGGAACGCCAGCAACGCTGCCGCCGCCGATCCATCGGAACGACTCGGAGAGATTGGGAACGGGACGCCCCTCGGAAAAGATCAGGGTCAAGCCGCGCGCCATGCTCAGCATTCCGAGCGTGGCGACGAAAGGTGGAACATTGAATGTGGTCACAATGACGCCATTGACCAGGCCCAACGCGGCGCCCGTTCCGAGCCCTGCCAGAACAGCCCACAGCACGAAGTGCTGGTTGGTCGAAGTCACGAGGCTCGCTGCGATCATGCCTGCGAGAGCCATAACGGAGCCAACGGAAAGGTCGATGCCTTTTGTCAGGATCACGAACGTCACCCCGATCGCCAGAACGCCGTTGATCGAGGATTGTCGCAGCAGGTTCACCCAGTTCAGCCAGGTCATGAAGTATTCGTTGGCCACGGCGAAGAATGCCGAAATGACCACGAACACGATGACGATGCTGAACGACTTCAGGTACAGTCCTAGAGCAGCAATACTTTTGGATCGCGCACCCGTAGGGACGCTGCTAACTACGTTGGTCACCACCTCAACTCCTCGCTTCGACCGCATGCGCAAAGCCAGTTTGGAAAGCTCTTCGATCCGCTCAACTTGCGAGATCTGTCAGCATTTGCTGGGTTGTCTCGTGTCCATCCACGACATGATCCAGTCGTCCTTGCCGAAACACGGCGATCCTATCGCTGATCTGGAGGATTTCCGGCGCTTCGGATGAGACCACGAGCACGCCATTGCCCTTCGCCGCGAACTCGCGGAGAAAGGCGTAGATCTCCTGCTTTGAACCCTCGTCGATCCCGCGGGTTGGCTCGTCGCAGATCAGCAGACGCGGATTGGTCAGGAGACAGCGTGCGAAAACCACCTTCTGCTGGTTTCCGCCGCTGAGCGTCTCCACGGCGACATTTGGGGATGCCGCCTTGATCCGATGCAAGCGCATCATGCGATCTGTTGCGGCCGCCTCCGCCTTGCGGCGGACGAATCCGCTGACGGCGCGCAGCGCAAGGGACGACAATGCAATGTTATGTGCGATGGAGGCACACAGAACGAGGCCGGTGTCCTTCCGATCCTCGGGTACCATGGCCATGCCTCGTTGGATGCACTTTTTGGGATTGCCGGGATCGACCCTCTTTCCATCAAGAAAGACGTCGCCGGCGGTCGGCGCGTGGATGCCATAGATCGTCTCCAGGAATTCGGTCCGACCAGAGCCAAGCAAACCGTAGATTCCCAGAACTTCTCCTGCAGCGACGGTCACAGAGATGTTCTTGAAATGAGATCCACGCGACAAAGAGCGTACTTCGAGCAGGATTGGCGCGCCCTCGTTCGGCCTTCCCTTCTCCACCGACTTGATCTCGTGGCCGACGATCTGAGTCACGAGGTGATTTCGGTCAATCGAGGAAATTGGTCCGCTTTCGATGAAGCGGCCATCGCGGAAGACCGTGTATTCGTCCGCAATCTCGAAAATCTCGGTCAGCTTGTGCGAGACGTAGATGATCGCGGCTCCACGCGCCTTTAGCCGCTTCAGCGCATTGAAGAGGATGTGCACCTCGTGTTCGCCGATGGCCGAGGTCGGCTCATCCATAATGACGATGTCCGCACGGTGACTCAGCGCCTTCGCAATCTCGACGAGCTGGACCTGGGCCAAGCTCAAGTCTCTCATGCGGGCACTGACCGGAACGTCGAATTCAAGGTCATCCAGAAGCCGTTTTGCGGCCTGCCGCATCTTGGGGAAGTCCACCACAAGCCCGCCGATCTTCGGCTCTCTTCCCAAGTAGATGTTCTCGGCCACTGTCATTTCCGGAACCGGAGACAGCTCCTGAGTGATGATCGTCACACCGTGTCGCAGTGCGTCTGCGGCGCTCCTGAAATCGACGGCCACCCCGTCGATCTGAATGCTGCCCTCGTCGCGGTGCAGCAAGCCCATCACGATGTTCAGGAAAGTCGATTTTCCGGCGCCGTTACCTCCACACAACGCGTGGACGGTTCCGCGTTTGAGAACCAGCCGACCATCGCGAAGGGCTGCAACGCCATTGAAAGACTTCGTGATTCCTTCCGCCACCAATAGCGGCTCGTCTCGCGCCTTAACGGCGACCTCGTCGCGGCCTTCCGGATTTGCCCCGGTCGACAAATGCATCGGTTTCCTCCAGCGGCGTCTTTGATCGCGCTCTTCTGTAGAGATATGAGGTCATACCTTATACCTGTTGTCAATGGAGATCATACCTCCTACCTTGTGGATGTTCGGTGGTTTGGGCTGGTTGCCTAGCGGCTTATGTGTTCGCTTGGCTTGCGGCAGAAAATTAGAGTTGCGAGCGACCGATGGAGCGAATGGAAACCAAAAAACTGCCCACGCGTGTCGAAGTCGCGCTGAATTACATTACGGGTGAGATCGCCAACGGAAATCTAAGTCCCGGAGACAAATTGCCCAATGAGAAGGAGCTCGCAGAGAAGCTTGGCATCAGTCGCACTCCTATCCGTGAGGCGATGAAGACGCTTGCGGTGTCGGGATTGATCGAAACCCGACATGGGCACGGCAACTACATCCGGAAGGATGAAGGCACCGCCGTGATGCCGCTGATGATGTTTCAGCTCTATCTCCAGGATTCAACTCCCGAGATGCTGATGGAGCTTCGATACATTTTCGACCGCAATTGCGCAGAGCTGGCCTCGATAAGACGCACCGAAAAGGATCTAGCCGTCATGAGAGAGAGCATCGACCGGCTGAAGGCTCTCTCCGAAGACCCCCATTCGCCGATCGACAAACTGCTGGAAGCCGATCTCGACTTCCACCGAGCAGTCTATGCGGCAGCGGGCAACAAACTGATCGTGGTGATCGCCGATTTCGTCCTGAACATGGTCGCTCCCTGGATCCGCAAATCGCTGGAGGTCAGCGGACGCTACCGCGCTGTGGGCCTACACGAGAAGATGTATGCAATGATCCGTGATCAGAAGACGGGCATGCTCAGTCGGGAAAGCGTGGAGGCGAACATGGAGCACTTCATGTCTTCCTTGAAGATTCCCGCGGCGTAGCGCCTGTGGCAACCTCGATTCAGGCACAGCTCGGGCCCGGTAGGTCTGTTTCTGCCACACGGCTGAGCTTTCTCACATCGACCTCGTATCCGTCTTGCCGGCAGAATACTCATGCAAGCCTGATTGAGCCCAGTTTGGCCACCGTCGAGCGCCTCGCATGATCGCAGGTCTCAGCCTGATTCTGCTCTGCCAGTTGGTGGGCGAAGCAATTGTGCGCGGTGTCGGGCTGCCGATGCCCGGACCGGTGCTCGGCATGGCGTTCTTGCTGCTGCTTCTCTTGACTCGCGATCACTTCACCGCCCTCAGGCGTGGCCCATTGCAGAACGATGCAGTTGAGACAACGGGCCGTAGCCTGCTCGGCCATCTATCTCTAATGTTCATTCCCGCTGGCGTAGGCGTCGTGAAGAAACTCGACTTGGTCATCGAGCACGGCGCCGCAATTTTATTGACCTTGTCGGCCTCGGTGGTCATCACACTGCTCGTGACCGTGACTACATTCCTCGCGGTCAACCGGCTTCTCTCAAGGAGCCAACCGGGGCCATGAGCGAAAACTCATTCTCGCTGTGGGTCTACCTCTCGCAGTCACCTCTGCTTTGGCTCACCGTAACGCTCTCGATTTACGCCATCGCGGAAGCTATCTCGCTTACGACGCACCGGCATCCGCTGGCAAATCCTGTATTGCACTCGATCTGGATCATCGGCGCGTTCTTGATCGTCACGGACACTACGTACACCACATACTTCGCGGGCGCCCAGTTCGTGCACTTTCTTCTCGGGCCAGCGACGGTTGCGCTCGCGATCCCACTCTACGACAACCGGGCGCGGGTCACCGCTGCGCTTCTGCCAATGTTGGTTTCGCTGGTAGTTGGCTCGATTACCGCGATCGTTACGGCCGTACTGTTAGCCGAGGCCTTCGGTCTGCCTCGATCAGTTATCCTATCACTTTCGCCAAAATCAGTTACAGCCGGCGTGGCCATGGGAATCAGCGAATCCCTGCACGCCGATCCGTCCCTGACCGCTGTCTCGGTTGTACTCACCGGGATCCTGGGAGCCATCATCGTCACGCCCCTCATGAACCGGGCCGCCATTACCGATTTTCGCGCCCGGGGTTTCGCGGTCGGTATCGCCGCACACGGTATCGGCACAGCACGGGCGTTCCAAGTCGACGAGGTGGCCGGCGTTTTCTCCGGGATTGCCATGGGCCTGAACGCGCTTGTGACATCGTTCTTGGTCCCGATCGCGGTGACCCTACTTCTACGCTGATGGCACCTTGCATATCCGCGCGCCCTAAGAGCTCGCTCGTTCAGCGGGGATCGGGAGGCGACCGATGAGCGTCGCGGCTCCATTACGGCGCGGCATGGGGAACGTCGGGCAGAATTAGCTGCTCTCGCGATGTCGGGTTCTTCAACTAAAGTGCTCGGGCAAAACTGGCGAAGAACTCGTCGGCCAGCTTCTTAGCCGCTCCGTTGACCAGCCGCTGTCCCAACTGCGCGAGCTTTCCACCAATCTGCGCGTCGACGTGATAGGTCAAGAGCGTGCCACCATCCCGCTCTAGCAGATTTACTTTCGCGCCACCTTTCGCGAAGCCTGCGACGCCGCCTTCGCCCTCGCCAACGATATTATAGCTTCTCGGCGGATCGAGATCTTTCAGAGTCACCCTGCCTCTAAATCGCGCCGAAACAGGTCCCACCTTCATTTTTGCAACGGCCCGCAATTCGTCCCCATCGATCCTCTCCAACTCCTCGCATCCGGGAATACAAATTTTCAAAACGACGGGGTCGTTCAATTTGGTCCAAACGACTTCCCGCGAGGCGGCGAGCAGGATCTCCCCGTTCATTGTCATTGCCATTGATGTCTCCGAAATAGCCGAGATCGGCCCGCTTCTGTGGGCTCAGTTGGGAACAGGCGCAAAGACTCTGGCCATGTAAGTCGATAGATCGCTCTCGATCTCTGCCCGCGTCCTGGAAGAAATACCGGCGAGCGCTTTGGCCAATTCCTTCTTGAGCTCGATCTGCATCGATCGGGCGATCTGGATACGCTGTGCTTGCGGCGAGCCGGCGCCATGCATGGACTCAGTGAGATAGCCCACAGCGTTCCTTCCGAGGGTCATGTTTTCCACCAGGCGAAGGATGCGAATCCGGTCTTCCGTTGCGATCTCAGGCCGCCCCTTCAGATATTTCTTGATCATCGGACCGATCTTCTCATGCTTGAGCTCACGCTCGGAGGGCAACGTCACCATCAGCCCACCTGCGAGATCCTGAGCCAGTCGGCCGATCTCATAAGGTAACCGCGTGACGTGATGCTTGCAGACGTTCGCGAGCATCTCATCCGGCAAGAAAGCACCGGATTTCATCTTGATTCCTTGATGGCTCGCCGCAATGCCTGTGCCGTAGATCGTCTCGTTGAGATGGGTCATCTCGACGAGCTTGTCGCGGATATGCGATGCGCGATCGACACCGTTGTAGTCAGCAATGGTTGCTGCAGCACCAATCAGGACGTCACCAACACCGGTTTTGCAGACGTAGCTGCGGCGGTGGTAGCAGGTGAAGCGCTCGACGAGCGTCGAAGCAAATTCGACCTGCCCATCCAGGAAAACATGTTCGTTCGGAATGAAGACATCCTCAAAGATGATCATCGCTTCCTGGCCGGCGAATTGAGCGTTGCCTGCGTCGATATCTCCGCCTTCGGTGCTTCGGGTATCACAGGACTGCCGGCCGTAAATGTAGGTGATGCCCGCAGCATCGACCGGGATCGCGCCGACAATTGCGTAATCCTTGTCGGCCGCCTCCAATCTCATCGTCGGCATGACGATCAGCCAATGCGAGTTTAAGCATCCGGTTTGATGTGCTTTCGCTCCTCGGACGAAAACGCCTTCAGCCGTTCGACGGACGACGTGCAGGAACAGGTCTGGATCCGACTGTTGCGAAGGCGAGCGACCGCGATCTCCTTTGACGTCGGTCATTGCCCCTCCGATGACCAGGTTCATGGCCTGCATGCGTGTGAGGAAATGTTTGAATCGCGCGTGGTAGTGCGTGCCGTACTTTCCGTCCAAATCGTAGGTTACGGAGTGCAGTGAGTTAAGTGCATCCATGCCCACGCAACGCTGGAAACAGGTACCCGTCAGCTGTCCAAGACGACGTTGCATCTTGTTCTGCATCACGAGGTCCGCAGAGCTGGTGGAAATGTGCAGGAACCTGTTGACCTTGCCGCCGGTGAGAGGCGATACCGCGGACGCGAGGGCGGGGTCCTCGTTTGCAAGATCGTAGGTTCTTGCCACCGCATCAATCGATGGCCGGATCATGGGATGCTCGACCGGTTCATCGACCAGCTCACCCATCAAATAGACTGTCAATCTACGTCCGCGGAGGCTCTCGATATATTCGGCTCCACTGCGGATCGGATTCATAACTCCAGATCTCGCCGCGACAACTTCCTGATCCATCGAGATGCCTCCTTGAGTTTGAGCCATGACGCACACGGGTTCGAACCCGACTCTCCTCGCTCAACCTTTCTTCACGATCGGGCAGGCGCTATCCTTGAGCGGACGGAACGCCTGATCGCCCGGGATCACTTCGCGGAGCCTGTAGAAATCCCAATCACCCTTCGATTCCGACGGCTTCTTGACTTCGTATACGTACATGTCGTGCACCATGCGGCCGTCCTCTCGAATACGTCCGTTTTTGGCGAAGAAGTCATTCACGGGCATTTCGCGCATTTTTTTCATGACTGCCTGAGCTTCGTCCGTGCCGGCCGCTTCGACCGCGCGCAGATAGTGCATAGTCGACGAATAGTCGCCGGCATCGCCCATGTGCGGCATCACCTTCATCTTTTCGAAGAACCGCTTCGACCATGCGCGCGTCTCATCGTCACGGTCCCAGTAAAATGCGTTCGTCAATACCAGTCCCTGAGCGGCCGAAAGGCCAAGGGCCTTAATGTCAGTTTCCCAGACGAGCAGGCCAGCCAGCGTTTGGCGTTGTTGAATTCCAAATTCCTGCGCGGACTTGATTGAGTTGACCAGTACGTTGCCCGATCCGGCCAGTGCAACAACCTGGGCTTTCGACGATTGCGCCTGGAGCAGGTACGAGGACTGATCGAACGACTCAGGCGGGTATCGTGTCGATCCGACGACCGCACCACCCATTGCCCTCACGACAGCGGAAGTGTCGGCTTCGAGGGCGTGCCCGAACGCATAGTCCGCGGTCAGGAAGTACCAGGACTTCTTTCCTTCCTTCGCCAGCGCAGCGCCGGTTCCGCGCGCCAGCGCGTACGTATCATAAGAGTAGTGTATGCTGTTCGGCGTGCACGCATCGCCAGTCAGACGAGAAGATCCGGAGCCGTTGATGATGGCAATCCGATTCTTGTCCTTGGCAAGCCCGGAAACGGTAAGTGCGATTGAGGAATTGATCAGGTTCCCGATCATGTCAACCTTCTCAACATCGAACCATTTGCGCGCCAGCGCGGAGGCCGTGTCGGGCTTGTTCTGATGATCGGCGACAACAACCTGAATCGGCTTTCCGAGGATTTTGCCACCGAAATCCTCGACAGCCATCTTGATCGCAGTCACCGCGCCTTCGCCCGACTCGTGCGAGAATTGACCCGACATGTCAGTTAGCACGCCGATCTTCACGACATCGTCCGAGATTGTAACGGTCTGAGCACCGGCGCCGACGCTCACCGTCAGAATCGTTGCCGCCGCGATCAGGCCCCTATTCACTCTTCCCTTCATGACACGCCTCCCGCCTTTTCTGGTTTCCAATCCCGCCATTACTATCATAACTAGACTGTTGTTACATGCATAACTAGACTTATTTTTTCAACGAGTCAATCGCGCGATGTGTTACAGGTGCGCAACTTTCAGGGCTGTCCGGTCGTGGCGGCTGTGCGAAAACGGACCGTCGGAATGCCTGTCGCCGCTAAACTCCAAACGTCCAGAACATCGGCCAAATCGAAGACGGCAGCCGCTGCTGCCCGTACTGCCGGTGGACGAACGGAGCGCAACTGCTCTGTCGCTCGCACGTTGGACATCGTCTCGGACGCATGGGCTTTCCTGATCATCCGCGAGGCATTTTTTGGAACTCAGACCTTTGAAGCCTTTCGATCAGCGCTTGGCATTCCGCGGGCCACTCTGACCGATCGGCTGAAAAAACTGACGCAGCTCGGGATCTTCCGCCAAGTTGCGCCTGGCTCTTCACAGAGGAAGGAGTACCGACTGACGAGAATGGGCTTCGATCTCTATCCGAGCTTTATTGCGCTCATGCAGTTCGGAGACCGTTGGCTGTCCAAAGGCAAGCCGCCTCCACTGACGCTTGTCCACGCGACCTGCGGCTGCGAAAGTCACCCGATCGTCACGTGCTCCCATTGCGGCGAAAGCATCTCGGCGCGCGACGCGAAATACCGCGATGGACCTGGCGCCGGCCGCAGTCCGGCGAAAGCTGGTCGTAATACACGGCGCCCTTCGGATGGAAGCCGGTTCATGCTCGGTCGCCCCAGCTCCGTATCTCGCGCCCTTGAGATCATCGGCGACAAATGGAGCTTTATGGTCGTCCGGGAAGGATTCTTCGGCAACCGGCGCTACGATAAGATTCTCAATGAGCTCTCAATCGCACCCAATATCCTGACTGATCGGTTGAATCGCTTGGTCGCCAGGGGAGTGCTCCGACGGAGACGCTATCAAACTTCTCCCGACCGCTACGAATACCTGCTAACGGACATGGGTTTAGAGCTTTACGGTCCCTTCATCGCCATGCTGAGATGGGGTGATCGCTGGCTTTCGAAGGGAAAGCCGCCCCTTATCCTCACGCACATCAAGTGCGGCCACGACTTCGATCCTGTCGTCGATTGCGATCGGTGCAAGACGCCGATCGTAGCCGCAGACATGCGGTATCGTCTCGCCTACGATCCGAAATCCTTTGGCGCGCTTGGTCCGCGCTCCGTCGACTGAATGCGCGCGCGGATCAAGCCTGGGCACTCAAGGCCTCGACGAGCTTGAAGCGCATGATTTTGCCAGACCCCGTGCGTGGAATTTCTCCGACGAGATGTGTAGATTCCGGGATCTTGTATGAGGAGAGATGCGCCCTGCAATGCTCCAGCAGCGCGGGGACGTCGAGAGCCTCATCCTTCGGGACAACGAAGAGGCACGGCACTTCGCCTAACGTCGCGTGCCGCATCCCGACGACGGCGCAATCCCTGACCTGGGGGTGCTTCACGACCACTTCCTCGATCTCGGCCGGCGCAATGTTCTGACCGCCGCGAATGATCAGTTCTTTGATCCGGCCGGTGATCGTCAGATAGCCCGACCGGTCCGATTTCGCGAGATCGCCGGTATGATACCAACCCTTGCGCAGCGCCGAAGCAGTTTCCGCAGGCTTGTTGTGATAGCCGTGCATGAGGTTCGGCCCGCGGACGATCAGTTCGCCTTCCTCGCCGATCGGGACGTCCTCAAGCGAGGACGGATCGACGATGCGGACCGCGAGGCCGGGCACCGGAAGGCCGCACGATCCCATCGGCCTGCCGCCGTGCAGCCAGTTCATGGTCACCATCGTAGATGTCTCGGTGATACCGTATCCGTCGAGAAGCCGCGTCTTGAAGCGTTCCTCGAACGCCTTGTTCAAAGTCGCGGGCATGATCGCGCCTGCCGAGATGCACAGGCGCACGGCTCCCAAACGCTCGATGCCGGCCTCCTGCGCGCGGAGCAAAAGGTAGTGAAACATCGTTGGCACGCCCGGCATGACCGAATATTTGCCGGTCTGGAGCAGTTCGAGCGCCTGCTGCGGCGAGAAGCGCTCCATGATGTGCTGACTGGCGCCGACTGCAAGCACACCAAGAACCGAGAGGTTCAGACCATAGGAATGGAAGAGTGGAAGCGGCGATAGGATCACGTCCTCGCTCGTCAATTCGGCGATCGGCGCCCAGCACGCTGCCGAAATCCACAGCATACCGCGGATCGACAACAGCACGCCCTTTGCCCGTCCCGTCGTTCCTGACGTGTAGATGATAAACGAAGATCGATCGATGTCCGCCGGATCGAGCGACGCCGCGCCATGCGCCTTAGCGAGGTCCTCCATAGATACTCCGGCTCCACCGGCGTCCGGCCCAGCGAAGATCACTGTCGGCGAGATACTCGCGTCCCGACAGATCTTTTCCAGCAGGTCCTTTCGGGCACCCGCTGTGACGATAATACCGCAGTCGGCGTCGGTCAGGCGATAGCTGACCTCCCCCTCGGCTGCATCAAAGCTGATCGGCACCACAACGGCCCCGGCCCGCAACGCAGCGAAGCAGGCTTCGATCCAGTTCACCCCATTCGGCAAGTACACCGCGAGCCTGTCGCCCTCCTTCAACCCTGCCCTCGTCAGGTTCGCAGCGATTGAGGCGGTACGGTCGGCGAGTTGTGCGTAGGTGATTGACCGCGCCGAATCCCAATACGCCACCTGCTCCGGTCGGCTTTTCGCCTGACGCTCCATGAGCCTCGCAATAGGTGCGATCAGATCGACATTGAGCATCGCCGCCTCCCTCAGACCATCGAATATCCGCCGTTCACGCTGATGACCTGGCCGGTAATCCAGGCGCCGGCGTCCGAGGCGAGCAAGGTTACGAGGGGAGCCACATCCGATGGCAGGCCCAGGCGACGAATGGCGTAGGCCTTGACCAATTTGTCGCGATTAGCTTCGACCCAGGCCTTGTCGTGTGCGGTCTCGATCAGACCAAGCGAGATCGAGTTCGCGGTAACGCCCGAACGGCCCCACTCGCGAGCCAGCGATTTCATCAGCGCGATCGTTCCGGCGCGCGCGGCTGCGCCGATCGCGAGCCCGGATTCGCCGACGCGCGAGGAGTCGCCCATAATCGAGATGATGCGTCCATGGCCCGACGCCTCAAGTAGCGGTCCCGCGCTATGGGAGCAGTTCAATGCGCCGTAAAGACAGGTGTCGACCTGCTTCTTCCAATCCTCCGGCGTGCTCTCACTGAACTTTTTTCGAAATACCAGGCCCGCGTTGTTGACGAGAATATCGAGGCCACCGAAGTCGTTCTTGATGCCGGCGATCATCTTCTTGACGACATCCGCATCAGCGATGTCGGCCTGATAGGCTTTTGCTTTTCCGCCGGTCCTTTCGATCTCAGCGACGACTCCTTCTGCATCCACCTTCGAACTGTGGTAATTGACTGCGACGGACGCGCCACGTTCCGCCAGCATCTTGCAGATAGCAGCGCCGACGTCGCGGCCGCCTCCCGTGACCAGCGCGACACGTCCTTTGAGGTCCGTCATGTTTTTTCCTTTGCTCTAAGCTTTGCGTTCTGGATAAGCCTGAAGATGCGTTCCGGGGTCATTGGAAGGATCGAGACGTCAATCTCGAGGGGCGATAGCGCGTCGGCGATAGCGTTGGCGATCGCCGCCGGCGCACCGATTGTGCCGCCTTCGCCCATACCGCGGAACCCGCCCGCCACCGCGGACTCGCTTTCGACGTGGACGACATCCATCATCGGCACTTCCGGGGCCGACGGAATCACGTAGTCGACAAGGCTCGCGCTGAGAAGTTGGCCATCGTCATCGTAGATGAGTTCCTCGAACAGCGCGGCACCGATGCCCTGTGCGACGCCCCCGTGGACCTGACCATCCACGATCATCGGATTGATGATGCGGCCACAATCCTCGGCGACGACAAACTTGTGGATCTTTACGAAGCACGTCGCCGGATCGATCTCGACCGCCGCGATGTGGGTTGCCGCCGCGGTTGTGCCATTGACCGGATCGTAGGTGTAGCTCGCAGTCAGCTCTTCCCGCGCATCGACCGGCAAGGTCTTCATGTCGGAATAGACGGCCTTGGAAATCTGCTTGAAAGACACTGTGCGATCGGTGCCGAGTACAGTCACCATTCCCTCGGAGACTTCGAGGTCATCCGCGTTAGCTTCCAGGAGATGCGATGCCACCCTCTTAATCTTGGCCTTCAGGATCTCTGAGGCATGCTTCGCGGCACCACCGCCGAGCACCGCGCTGCGGCTGGCGTACGTCCCGGTCGACATCGGGACCTCGTCGCTATCACCTTGAATGACGCGAATGTCCTCGAAGCGCGCACCGAGGTCGTCGGCAACGATCTGCGCCAAAGTCGTCTCGAGGCCCTGGCCATGGGAGGCGACGCCAAACGCTGCGGTGATGCCTCCGGTCGAATCGATCGTGATCTTCGCCGTTTCCGAGCCCGTATTGATCGGCATGCCTGGCGCGACCGCTATACGTGAGCCGATGCCGGTCAGTTCCGCGTATGAAGCGATGCCGATCCCGAAAAGCCGCCCACGTTTGCGGGCCTCGGACTGTTGCGTTCGAAGCTTATCGTAGCCCGCTGCCTCGGCGGCAGCCTCCAAGCAGTCCACAAAGCCAGTCTTGTCCCAAATGATGCCGGACGCGATCCGGTATGGGAATTCTTCAGCCCGCACCATGTTGCGGCGCCTGATCTCGAGTGGATCGATCCCCAGTGCCTTGGCGCCCATGTCCATCAGACGCTCGCAAACGAAGGTCGAAACAGGCCGGCCAACACCTCGGTAGGGTCCGGTCGGCGGCTTGCAAGTCGCTACACCGCGAACCGCGCCGCGATATGATTGGATCTTGTAGGGGCCGGGCAGGAAACTGACGACCTGCACGGGTTCCAGGCCGCAAGTCCACGGATAGATGGAAAAGGCGCCGACGTCGCCGATCACGTCTGCTTGCAGAGAGGTAGCCATGCCGTTCTCGTCGAAGCCCATTTCGGCGTCAACGATCTCGGCAAAAGCCTGACTGCTACTGCTGATGTCTTCGAGCCGGTCCGCCGTCCATTTGATCGATCGGCGCAGCTTGCGTGCGGCGATGCAGATCAGAAGCTCCTCCGGATACAGCGAGCCTTTCGACCCGAAGCTGCCACCGACGTCGGGGGCGACCACCCTCAGGCGATGTCCTGGAAGCGAGAGCGATTCCGAGATGGCATCGCGGATGATGCCTGGGATGTTCGAGGACGTGTAGAGCGTGAGCGCATCTCTTCGCTTCTCGTATTCGGCAACGTAGCTGCGCGGCTCCATCGCAAGCGCCGCCTTTCGAGTCATCTCGAAACGCCCACCCACCCTCACCGCGGCGCCAGCCAGACCGGTTTCGACGTCCCCCTTCTTGAACTCGCGGGCGATCAGGACGTTCGTCCCAGCCTCTTCGTGGAGCAGAGCCGCACCTTCCGCGACCGCTGCTTCCGGGCGCGCGACCGGCTCCAGAGGTTCGTAGTCGACGTCGATCAATTCGATCGCATCTTCGGCCAGGTAGCGGGAGGTGGCGACAACGGCGGCGACGGCCTCTCCAACATAACGGACCTTTCCGGAGGCGAGCGGCAGAATCGGCGTCGCGTAGTAGTTCGCCATCCGAGAGAATGGGATGACCGGCTTGAAATCGCCGGCTATCTCCTCCGCGGTCAGCACCGCCACGACACCCGGCGCTTCCAGGGCGGCAGACGTGTCGATCCGCACAAGTCTGGCATGCGCCTGGGCGCTGCGTAGGAAGGCGATATGCAACGGCCGATCCAGCTTTCGATCGGCGGTGTATTCACCGCTTCCCGCGAGCAGGCGTGGATCCTCGGTGCGCCTTATCGGCGCGCCGACGTTTTTCGGGCGCTGCACGTCGGAGGGGTTGGCGCGATGATCTCTATTCATAGCTGTCGCCGCCTTTGCGCAAGCCTTGCCATTGCGCATCGTCGTGTCCGCAGATCACCGTTGCACCGGACTTCTCGATCCGGCGAACCTCCGCAAACGTCTTCAACTGCTGTTCGACGTTCCAAGTGTTGCGGGGGGCCGCGTCAGCATCGAGGTTCTGGCGCAGGCTGACGGCATCCGAGGCGAGCAGGAACTGCCCATCCTTATCCAAATTGACGAGCGCTCCCATCGTCCCCGGCGTGTGGCCCGGCAGCGGAAGCAGAACCAGACTAGAGTCGCCGAAGACATCTTTCTCTCCGTTTACTAGCTCGATCGGCTGTCCGTAATCCCAGTCGGCTTTGAGGTATCCTGCGGCGTCTGCGCCAGGCGCCTTCGCCGCTTCGATCTCCTTGGCATGTGCGAGAATTGTCGCCTTGCGGAAGAACTGATTGCAACCGCAATGATCCGGATGAAAGTGCGAGTTGACGACGATGTCGATGTCATCCGGCCCGAGGCCCGTGCATGCCAGGCTTGGCAGCAGTGTCTCATCCTCTCGCATCATCGGCTTCATGACCTTTGCGAGCGGGCCCCAACGACCCTCAGCGTCGGTGAGGACGGACGGATGACATCCGGTATCGAACAGCACATTGCCCTGCTTATGCCGAACCAACGCGCTGCTGACCGGAAGATCGATCGTCTCGCTCCGCTCTGCGCCGGCCACGTAGATACTCTTCTTCATCCGAAGGCGCCCGGCGGCGAGGAAGTTCAACTTCATGACTTTTTCCCTGCGCGCATAGTGGCGGCGCTGCGGATCGCGGCCACAATGTTCTGATAGCCCGTACAACGGCAAAGATTTCCGGAAAGCCCCTCCCGGATGTCCTCATCGGTAGCTAGAGGATACTTTCGAAGCAGGTCCTCACCGGTCATCAGCATACCGGGCGTGCAATAGCCGCACTGAAGCCCGTGATGCTCGCGGAACTGCGATTGAAGGACGTTTAGTTCTTCGGCCGACCCCAGTCCCTCGACTGTTACAATTTCGGCACCATCGGTCTGGACTGCCAACATCAAGCAGGCGCGCGCGCTGTCGCCGTTCAGAAGGATGGTACAGGCTCCGCAGACACCATGCTCGCACCCGACATGCGTTCCGGTGAGACCTAGTCGGTCGCGCAAGAAGTCAGACAACAGCATGCGCGGCTCGACGTCAGTGATGTCGTAGCGCTCTCCGTTCACTTTCACCGAGATCTCTGTCATGCCGCTTGCTCCGTCGGTATCAGAGCGGTGCGCAATGCGCGCCGGGACAGCTCTTTCAGGAGGTGCGTGCGGTACTCACCCGATGCATGAGCATCGTCGTTCGGAGACACCTCTGACGCGATGATCTCTGAAAAGAGCTCCGGAGCCTGTTCGTCGAGCGGCAATGCAACGAGTTCCCGCTCGGCTTGCTTCAAGCGCAGCGGAGTGTTGGCCACTCCCATCACCGCGATGCGCGCATCCTCAAGCCTGGCACCCGTGCGACGAACGGACAGAGCGATGCTCGCCAGCGCGAAATCGCCGAAGCGGCGGGCGACCTCTTCAAATGCCCACCCGTCGTGATCGAGGACCGGAAATTCGATTTCCACGACGATCTCGTCGGGCTCTAGGCAACTTGTCAGAGCATCGACAAAGAACTCCTCCGCGGCGACCGTCCTGAGCCCGCTCGGGCCCCGAATTGATATGGTTGCATCGTAAAATACCGTTAGCATCGGCAGTTCGGCGGCGGGATCCGCATGGGACAAGCTGCCGCCGATTGTGCCGCGATTGCGTATAGCCAGATGAGCCACGTGCCGCATTGCGGCCGACAAGACCGGAAGCTTTGAAGCAATGAGTGGCGAATGTTCGAGGTAACGATGGCGGGTCAGCGCGCCGATCGCGATGCTATCGCCCCGGTCCTTGATATAGGAAAGTCCTTCGATGCGGTTGAGGTCGATCAGAACCGAAGGGCGGGCCATCCGGAAGTTGAGGAGCGGTAATAGGCTTTGCCCTCCGGCGAGCAGCTTTCCCTCTCCGTTCGAGGCAACTAGTGCCTCGACGGCCGCCTCCACGGTCGTTGGAGCGACATAGTCAAACTTGGCAGGCTTCATCGGCCCTCTCCAAATCCTGATGCTTCTTCATCCGACCTATTCTCCGCAAAACCGTGGCGACCTCTTCTGCAAGAAAGCCTCACGCCCTTCCTTGAAGTCGCTGCTGTCGGATGCCTCGTCGACGAGCCGCTGTGCTGTCGCCAGATCCAGCGCTCCGTTGCCCATGGTGAGACCATTCAGCATGAATTTGGCGCCGGAGATCGAGAGCGGTGCATTGCCGGAGAGGTGTTGCAGGAACTTCTCCGCGGCCGTGACGACATCGTCGTGAAGCTCGTCGATCAAGCCCATCCGAATGGCTTGTTCGGCGCCGAAGCGGTCTGCCGAATAGAGTATCCTCTTGGCGTTGGACACGCCGGTGAGTGCGAGCAGGCGCTGCACACTGTGAACTCCGTAGACAATCGACAGCCTCGCCGACGGAATGCCAATTATAGCGTTGAGATGGGCGAAGCGGAAATCGCAAGCGAGCGCAAGATGGCAGCCGCCTCCGAGACAGTAGCCATCGATCGCCGCGACGACAGGCTTTCCCAGCGCAGCAATCGCTCCCGAGCAGGCATCGACTGCGACTTCGTAGGCGGCCGCCTGATGACGGTGTTCTCTGATGCGGTCGAATTCGGAGATGTCCGCGCCGACCGAGAAGTTCCGGTCCGAGCCACGCAGGATCACGCCGCGGACATCCCGATCAATTGCGTAACTCGAGAAGATGTCAGCAAGCTCCCGCCACATCGCAAGCGTTACGGCGTTCCTTACAGCTGGACGATTCAGAACGACGTGCGCAACGCCGTCTCGCCGCTCGACCCGAATTTCCTCCACGAATGCCTCTCTGGGCTGGAACGGGTTTGAGCATACCCGACGAAGGTCGAGGCTCACCCCTCACTTGCATAACTAGACTTAATACTTCGAACGAGTCAAGTCCGCTCTTGCCGTTGACCTCAATCTGCGGAAACATCTCGAATCCCGCGAGTTTCCAGTTCAGCGTCAGGCGATGGTTCGGCCAGCAGATCTGTCGGGCAAACTGTCAACTCTGCTGCCCTTGCTCAGGTGGCGCTACCTAGAGAACGATTGACGTCGTCGAATAGACTGTCTCTACGCGATGGTTCACCGCCGACGCCCAGCCAGCGCCCATTCGAGGCTGTGCAAAATTTCATGGAACACTGATCACGGTTATAGACCATGCCGTTGATCGACGAACTGCCTCCTAGCGTGCGGCCCTGAGCTGTCTAGATAGGTCGACCACCAGTCCGAGCGGTCGGATCCGTCTTGAATTGCTAGGTGGAGGAAGCATCGAAGCGTTTTGATAAACCCCGCTGGTACACGAATGAATGGGTTGCGGTCCACGGGAGCAGCCTCGAGGAGACAGCCTGTTGCGATATCATCCGCCGAGAGGCGACTTGCGAGTAGGCAGCCGGCCGCACCAGCCCCCACAATCACGGCCGCACAAGGGTGTCGCGTTCCACGACGAGGACAAGCGCCGATTGGTGCCAACGCCAATCCAAGTAAAGAGGCCATGGATGTGAGTTGATCTCGACCACGACGTGTTTCGCACAGGTCGATTTCGTGGCCAGGGCGGCGCTGTAGCTGCCGCCCGGTCATGTGGCCGACGATAATCGTGTGAGGATCGGAAGCGGCCCGAAGCAGTCCCTGCGTCTCGTCTTGCAGTCCAGCATGAAGCGCCCGTGGATACTGGCGACAACGAAAGTCGAAACGTCCAAGCACCTCGTCATCGTAGTCAAGCGAGCCGTCCGCCAGAATGTCCGACTCGATGCCGCTAAGGATCCGGAAATCCTTGCCGAAGCGCTTTGTTGAGCCGGTCGGCTGCTCGATGCTGCTGCGCGCCCCGAAATACATCGTATCCGCGCTGGCGCGTCGCTCTTCGCCATCGTCTCCAGGGTCTCGATCCCGTCCGAGTTATCGGCGTGGGAGTGAAGGATTCCGCGCGGGTTCTCCGTCGGTGAAGAGCTTCGGCAGCTTGCCCTTCAGGACCAGCTCAATTTCGCCGCGCCCCTCCCTGAGCTCCGGAGCGATGAAGGGCAGCCTGGCAGCATCTAGCGTTGCACATGGTGGTCGCACGAGCCGGGGCCGTTTGCCGCGCGAGCGGATTGAGTTAGGCGAATAGGGCAGATTCCCGGACGATGGCGACGTGATGTTGCTCTATTACCGGAAGGACATCTTCGACGATCCGAAGATCAAGGACGAGTTCAAGGCCAAGTTCGGCTACGAGCTGGCGCCGCCAAAGGACTGGAAACAGTTCGACGAGATCGGCCAGTTCATCACCGACAAGATGGCGACGAAAGTCTAAGGCGCCGGCTTTTTCCGCAGCGCGCCCTATCCGCAATACATGTTCCAGGAACGCTTCCGCATGGAGGGCGGCAAGTTCTTCAATGCCGACACTATGAAGGCGACGGTGAATGGCGAGGTCGGCCTCAAGGTGTTCAAGCAGATGCTGGCGGAGAACAAGTTCATGCCGCCAGGCGTGGAGCAGTGGAATTTCGTCGACAATCTCGCTGCGTTCCTTCAGGGCACGACCGCGATGACGAGTTCCTGGCCGCCCTACGGCCGCTGGGCCGCGGGCTACGGCTCGGGCGAGGAAGCTTTGAAGTGGGTGCCGAAATCGCAAGTCGCCGGCAAGGTCGGCTATGCGCTCACCCCTCTCGGTCGCCCGGAGCTCGGCGTCGGCTTCGATCTATCTGTGTCGGCCACCAGCAAGAACAAGGAAGCGCCTATCTCTTCATCCAGTGGCTGAACAGCAAGCAGACCAGCCTCGAGCGCGTCCAGCTCCCCTATACGCTGCGCGATCCGTTCCGCCTCTCGCACTACGCGAGCGAGAAATACCGTGCGCTCTGGTCTGACGCTCCAGCCTATCTCGATACGATCAAGACGTCGGGCGAGAAGGGCCTGCTCGATCTCTCGCTCCTGCAACAGGACAAGTACGACGAGGCGATGACCAAGGCGATCTCGAGCCTGTGGGCCGGCGAAGAGCCCAAGGCCATTCTCGATCGCATGGCGCAACAATTCGACGCGATCACCGAGAAGGTCGGCATCGAGAGCCAGAAAGCCGTCTACAAGGTCTGGGCCGCAAAGCCCCGCGCCTATCCGCAATAACTGACTGGATATCGCACGGGAGGCATCGCCCTCCGCGACTCGCAAGCTGGAGGACACGCTTCGCGACCGTTTTTGACTAGGTGACTTCATGGCTACGAAAAGTTGCGTTTACTCTCGACGTTAGGCATCAAAGATGCCCCGCCAACCAATGGGAGCGAGGTCGTCTTTGAGACGCTTGTTGCTCCTGTGATGGAAAGCTTTCCCAATCTTGAAATAACTCACTTCCAATCATTTCGAGAACCCGGCTCGATCAATCAAGCAATCATGGAATACGTTCTAGCGGCGGATTGGGTTATCGCAGATTTGACTGATCTGACGTTCGACGGATTTTACGAACTCGGGTGCGCCATGCGACGAAGCTGCCCACTGTTCTATTAGCTCAGGATGGCGGACGCATGCCTTTTGATCGCAAAGACTATCGCTTTGTTGTCTACCCGTGAGAGGCCACGGACGATGAAACCGAACAAAGGGCACGCGAGGCTCTGGCCGAAGCAATCCGAGATGTTCTTGAAGCGATGCCAACTCCTGCCGGCTCAACGATGCCGGGAATAGATATGACCCCGCGCGAGACGCGTCACCAGCTGGCTTCGCGGATACATGAGGCCGCTGAAGCTCTCCGAACACTGCGGATAAACTCGGCTGCCGAAGTTGTCGCCTCAATGGATAAAATCGCCACGGACCTTGAATCCATCGCAGATGAAGAGACCCGATCGCATTACGAGATGCCGGCGAGAAGGTACTCAAGATTCTTTCGCGGATCGCTGACCAGCTTGCAACCGTTAAGGGCTCGCGGATTATCGTTGCCGGAATTATCTCCCTTGTGCTTGGAGGTGCTAGGTACCCAGGAGCCACAATTTACGGGCTAACATTAGCATTCTGGCAAGGACCAGAGATATTCTCAAAGGCGATCGAGGCGTTCACCAAGCGCAAAAAATAAGCGTTTAGCCGTACTCAAAGCCGAGATTGAGGTCGGTACCTTCAAAAGCCAGTCGAGGTGATGGCGAGAGAGTTCAGTATGACCTGCTTCCCGTTCGAAATCGCGCGATCATTATCGCAGCATGGCAGCGCGGGGGATCGCTCCTGGATACGAGTCCAAGGCCGATGCGGCAGGGCAATGGCTGAACAAGGCCTCGAAGTCAAGAATGTGGCTCCGAAGGAACGAGGAGAGAAGCCTCGCAATTCGGACCTGGTTCTACGATAGAGATCCTTTCATGGGTTTCACTTTTACTCCGTTGGCCCTGCGCTTTCGCTATCGCACTCTTCCATCTCGATGACGCGCCGTTTCAGCGGGGAAACCCATCCCCTGCTATCCTCGACCAATTTCCACCGAGCTTGCTTAGCGATCAAGATTGCGGCATCCATGTAGTCGGCGCCCAACGCGAACTGCGCGTGAATTTGCGCCTCGATCAGAGCATTGACCGGTTTTTCGTAGTATTTGACGATGTAGTAACTGGTGCGCTCGCGATATTCGTCCCACACCATTCTGTGCGCTTTCTCGGCGGCAGCCGCCGAAGCGGTCACGCCCCAGTAGGACATTAGGTCATGCGCGGCGTTGCCACTCCAATCGCGAAACAACCGGTGTTGCCAGTTCTTATTTCTCAATATGGCAGCAACGTCCTGACACCAGCGCGAGATCTCGACAGGATCGACATTGATTCCGGGGGTGGAGGCGAGCCACTCTTTGACCTGCCGCAACGGCTCGTGCAGTCGCCAGTCGAACGCCTCCATCTCGGCGCGACGCTTGGCATCGGGCCGCCATTCGAACAGCACGCGCGTCTTGGTCTGCATTCTGTCGACAGTCGAGCGCGAAGCGAACGACAGGCGCGCCTTTCGTGCCCGCAGCAACTGCAGGACTTCCGTCTCGCCGTAAGTCAAACTCGCGGGAAAATCTAAGGACTTGCCGCTGTTTTGGGCGCGATAGTGCGATTCGTCGATATGCTCCTCGCGGCGCGGTGCGGTCTCAACCACGAGGTCGATATCACCGTGATCGTTGCTGTCGGTGAGGTAGGATCCGAACGCGAGCGCGTCTTCGCGGCGCTGCTCCAGGAGGGATATCTTGAACCCCACGAACCGGAGTATAAGGGCGACGAAAGAAAATACCAGACCAGCCAGAAGGTCTTGACCGGCAGTCCGACGATGCTTTTCACTTCGAGTCTCATCTGGTCCTGTGTTGTGACTGCATTTGAGGATTTGGTCTTTTACTTGTTGGTCCCGCGAACTCGCCGCTTTGGTAGCTTGGAGGGCGATATCTCGCGATCAAGCGTAGCGAAAATCAAGGCGTCACGCCTCCGCCAGATCGCGTCCGAGCCGGGCGATTAGCACAACCAGGACCCCCTCCCCGGTGAAGGTCGATTGTATGCTAATGATCCGCAAGACCGTCATCCTGCTTGAGACTGCTACGCACAATGGGGCATTCCTGCCCTCATCCACCCGCACCGGCAACTGAGGTCTCCTCGAAAGCCGGAACGGCACTAAAACTTCCGTCCGCACAACACACACCCAAGCGCTCTTCATTGAGCCACGCGACTTGACCTGAGTCACTGAACTTTGTCGTTCCCAACACTTCCGCTGATAGTCCAGAACGCCAAACAACGAGCTGGCCGTCCTCTCCCGCCGATGCGATGTGACGTCCACTGTCAGAATAGGCGACGCTCCAAGACCTGCCGGCGTGGGTCGAGTATCGACGGACATCGTTTTCATCGTCTAGTGCTGCAGTAACGATGTCTTCGGGGCTTGCCGCGTAGACAATGTGACTGTCATTTTTCGACTAAGAGAGCGACTGCACAGAATCGCCCGCCTCGATCATTCGGATCAGTTTTCCCGAAGCGGCGTAAATCTCAATCGAACCCGTTTGGATGCCAATGGCCAAAAGTTCACCAGAGCGAGACCACTCACAGCAGTTTACGACAGTGTGGCGTAGTGAAATGCTCCGGTAGACGCTTATTGGTGAGAACATCGTCCAGCTCTCCGCTTGTAAATCTGCTGGGTGCGCAGCAACAAAACATTTCGGCTCGCCGCGCTCATTTGTTCGCACTGAACGCGGCCGCACCTGCTAGCTCTCTTACTGGTCGCCCAAAAACACGCCTGCGAACGGCCAAAGAGCCATTCAGTATGGATACATCCAATAAGTCGTATTGGAATCGTCGGGCATCGATCGCAAGGTCGGGGTCCGCTGCGGGGGTTTAAGATGCGTCGAGGAAGAAATAATCCGGCCTATGTCATCGAGAACGGCGCGGCTGGTTGAGTACGTACTGTGATTTAGAGCGAACATTTCGCTGCCCACCGCGGAAACATCGATGGTTTCGATACCGGGGACCAGCGTTGGCCCGCTGTCGGTCACAAAGCCCATTCGCGAAGTGGACTGCGCTTTCTTCATGGAGGCTAGCAATGCCAGATCCGTCGAGGAGGCATATAGAGTCACCGCCCCCGCAGCTGCCTTGATCTGACTCGCACGCTTCAGATAGAGATCGCGATCGACATCCGGCGCAGCAAAAATCAGCTCGGTGATTCCGAGCGTCGTCTGGCTCAGAGCAGCTTGTTGCAAGGCACCCAGGACAACTTCGCTGCCGAGGCTATGCGCAATCACGATGATCCTTGAGACCTTTCCATCCTTCTTAATCAGCTGGAGAAGATCGAACAAGCCGTCCGGCGCGAACAGAGCACTCTCGCGGTCGTAATCGTAGTCCTTCACTCCGCCCTTCGACGGCCACGAATACATCATGACGCGACCTTTGTAGTTCGCGTCGAAGGCGATCTGCGCGGCCTTGAATGCAGCGTCGGAAAAAGCAACGTTGTAGCCATGCACGAAAAGCATCAGGCTGTCGGCAGGATTGGCGATAGCGGCGGCAAACTCTTCGCGTGAGAGCCTATTTAGCTTCTGAATTCGGAAGTGCTTCCGGTCGTCCTCCGCCTGGCGTATTCCAAGCCAACTCTCGGGTGTTTCCACTTCGCCCATCTTGTGAACGATAGGAATGCTGACGGTCACGTAGCCAAAGGTATTTGTGGCGGCCCGACCATAGGAGATCTGGCCCAATTCAAGACGTGGTCCGCCCGTCACCACGCGATTTGTGGCGAAGTAGACCGGCACCAGGCCCTTGATGACTGGCTTGTTGACCACCACCTCGGCTCCGGTGGTGGTCTTGTCGGGAGGTGCCTCCTGGCTCGCCTCACCAGTTGTCGGTCGCCATGGCCGATAGCCATGATAGTGCCGGACATGATGGTAGTACCCGGGGCCATAGCGATAAGCGTATTTCTTGAATGCGCTCCCATGTTTCTGCGGGGCTTGGTGGATATGCGGCTTTGCCGGATGCGTAGTTGGACCCTGGTGGGCGCAACCGGCCGCAAGCGCGCAGAACAGGACTACGAGCATTGCTCGCACCTGCTGGAAACCTTGACCGAGCCGATGCAACCGGTTCGAAGCGTAAATTGGCAATGCAAGCATGACCATCTATTTGGCACCTACTTCGCAAGGATCTGAGAAACGTTGACCGTAGCGCCCAGCCATCCGCGGTACCTGTCGACGGCAGGTCCGCTGGTGAGCTTGTAGGTGAAGCGAGCCTGCGCCCCAGCGCCGTTTATCGCGCAAGCGATATTGCTGGCACCGTTCGCGGTCTCAACGTGCCACGAGCACCCTGTGATGCGGTAACCGGGCTCAGCAGGGAAAGTCTCGGTATAGTCGGCCGAATGCTTCGCAAATACGACCGGGTGATCGTCCTTGGTTTTGTCCACCGTATACGAGCGCTCGATCTGCTTCGGCTCGACGAGCTGCGACACTGGTACGTTCACGATGAGACGCCGGTCTTCGGGCACAATCGTGTGGATCGCTCCGGCAAGTATCTCGGGAATTTTCATGCCGGCATTGGCTTGCGTCTGCACATGCGTGGAATTCAGCTTGCTCCAGTTCTCAAACGAGATCGTTGTCTCGACCCACTTCGTCCAGCAAACAGACGGCTGGGGAATGGCCGTGATCATGCTGTAGAGTGGACTTGCAGTAATGACAGTGGCGGGAATGATGAAGTTGACGCCAGAAACCAGCGCCTCGTTCCACTTGACGATGCCGCCGACCGCGATCCCGAGCAGCGCGCCGAACTCGTTGAACGCGGGCCCGCCGCTGTTGCCGACATTTATGACCGTGTCGGTCTGCCAGCGACCATTCGGGCTAGTTTGGTTGCTTATCAGACCGCTCGAAATGCTGAGATCCAGATCGAGGGGATAGCCGAGCAGATAGAGCTGAGTCCCCATCGGGGCTTGCTGGTTGTCGTCGATCACCGGCATTGGACAACGAGAGGCGCCTCCGCTATTTCCGGCGGGCTGCGACAGTTCGAGAAGAGCCAGGTCTCTGGCATCGTCGCGGTGAACCGCAGTGACCTTGATCGGGTTCGCATTGCGCGACCCGAGGCGGGCATTGACTTCAAAGCTCTTGTAGTTCTCCTCGCGTCCGATCACATGGCTATTGGTCAGCACGAGACTATCGCCGATGAGCAGCCCGGAGCCGCCGCCGACCTCCTGCTTATCGTTGTACATGACGCCAACGTACTGGACGTGAACCGTCCTGACGTTGTACCGCGCAGCAATCTGCACCGCCGCGCGATCCGCCTGCGCGGGAGCGCTCATGAATACGAAGAGACTGAGTGTCAGGACGGATAGAATGTTCTGACAGCGGCAATATCGAGCGGGCTGAGTTGTCCGTTTCCGTTCCATGCTGGATTACAATAGTTCATTATGGAGTTGGGGTCGTATTTAGTGACTTTATAATCGCCGACCGAGCCAGAAGCTTTCTCGTTGCGGCATTGCTCCGGCGCATCGTCGCGGTTCTGTTCATGTGTGAAACCAAGCGCATGTCCGAATTCGTGGACTGCAACTGCACGAATGCAGAACTCGCGTCTATCTCGACAGCCTTTGCTCCAATGATTGAAACTGAAATTGAGAGTCATGCCCGATGGCTTTCGGTCGAGGTACTTGCCAACGACATCGGTGTGGGCGCCCTCGTCAGCGATCCGCACGTGCACACCGGGCGCGCCATCGGTACACGGTGGCCAAGTCTTCGAAAACCACACGCCACCTTGCGCCGCGGCCTCCCAAGTCTCGGCAACGGCTTTTCGAACTAAGTCGGCATATCTGTGATCTTTTGGTTGCAGGTTCTCCCAGCAGACCGGGATTTCCTTGATTTCCCATTTCGAGCCACGGATGACCGTGCCGTACAGTTCAATTTCGGACACACCTGAAGGAAGCGCAGGCTGTGCATTCGCACCCCAGCAGAACAAGCACACGAGCAGCAGAACGAGTCTGGGCAACCAGATGGGAAACATTTTCCTACTGCGTCGGAGTTGGGGTCGGGGGGAACACAGGCACCGGCGCCAATATAAAGCCTTTGGTGCGAGGTCCGGCGCCCGATGGGCGACCGGCCGCGGCACCTCCGGGGAATTCCTGCGACTTCTCTCCTCCCGGCAAGGGAGTCGTGTAGATGGGATTCTCCTTCGATCCGAGCGGTGGCGTCTTCTCCGCATAACCGGCCGAGCCGGATCTGGCTCCATTAGCCAGGACCGCATTCGGACCATTGATGTAGATTCCGAGATTGCTGAACTGCTGAGCGGAGGCAGATGCTTGGACCGCAGCGGGCGTCCAACGCGACGAAGTGAGAGAGTACTTTGCTTCCAGTCCGCCGGTGACCTGGATCGAAAACGTGTACGTCATCTGCGCCGGCTCCGCTCTCTCCGTGGGCATGGCAGGAGTCAGATCGTTGGCGGCGATGAGAATGGCATTGTCCCGCAACCAGGCCGCTAGTGGCTTGGAAGCATCTACAATAATGCGCTTATAGGCGGTTCTCTCCGGATACTTGTTCTCGGCCAAGCCCTCCAGCTCGACCAGGTCGGCAGGCGCTCCGCGGTAGCAGCCGCGTTCGTACGATGCAGGACTCGCCGCCTGCGGGGTGGTATCGGACGCAAGCTGGGCATTCTGCTTCAGAAGGAACGACCAGATCAGGTCATAGGTGTCCTGGGCTGAAGCGGTGGGACCCACATGGGTCACCTCGTTGCTGGTCGCGCTCAGTATCCGCCTGTAGTCAAATGCCGTACCGGATCCGAAGCCGCCCGTATCAGTCACCTTCAACTCCAGGAAGAAGGTACCATATAGGAAAGGGTCGATGTCGAAATGGGCGTACCTGTCGAACGCCTCTTCAGGCCGCGTCTTGTAGATCTTCAGGTATGCCTTCCGTCTCTCTCGTTCGATTTGGTAGAAGGTCACGACCTCACATCGGATCGACTTGAGGAAGTAAGGCAGCTCACCGGCCGTGATCACGCCTGTCTGCGGATCATGAATATGATATAGACTGGTGCACCCGCCCATGGCGAAGCAAATCGCAACATAAGCCGCGGCTCGGCTGAATTTCCACATATGAACGCCCCCGTCCGCGTCGACGCGCGGATCGCCCGCTCAGATAGAAAAACAGTCCGCACGGGTTCGTCAATAGCATCGTGACAACAATGCAGCTTTTCGTTGCGCCCGTCGCATTTCGCGCAGGTTTTCCGCGCGGCCTCCCCACGTCTTGGTAAGCGTGTTTCGTGATGGTCGTACGGCACGGGCCAAGAAGTGTGAGCAACAATGTCGAGCCGATTGCAAAATCGTGGGCGCACGCTATCGATGGAACATATTGCTGGTGTGATTTGGACAAAGATTTTGCCTGGGCCCGTGAACAGCCGAGCCGAAACGTCAGCCTTTGATGCCTGGAAGAAGGAAGCGTGGGAGCTTGCCGGGCGGCAGGAGCTGATCACGAATGCCAGTCGGGATGATCTCAGGAAAGCTCTGTTCGAGCTCGACACGCTGTTTCGGAAAGCCCCGGGAAGCGTGCACAAGGCCTACCGAAATCTTACAGAAAGGCGGATCGAGCAGGCACGAGAGAGCTTCACCCATTCAATAGGAGATGGCCATCTCTCGTGGTCCTTGTCCAATGAGACGCCTGAACTAACAGCGTTAAGGATGGGCGGCCTCATACGGGAAATCGATCGGATCCTTGCTGAGCGGCGGTCTCAGTGGCCGATCGCACCGAGTGAGTGGCACCTCGAGCAGCTTGGATGCTGGCTCATTCCGCGGCAGGGCGTGAGCGCATTGCGTCCGGCTCGAAGGGGGCAGGCCTACTCGAAGCGTGGCCTGCTCTTTCACAGGATTCTGCCCGCGCTGATTCAGGGCTATCCTGTCCATGTCGTAGATACTCGCACCTTGCGTAGTACCGCACCGGACGCGAGCAAATGGACGATGGGTGCCTGCCTGTTCAAGGAGCTAGAGATCAAGCCAGAATTTGTTTCCATAGGAGGCGATAAGCGTTTCATTGTCGCGGCCGTCGAGGCGCCGTCAGCCGGTGAGGCCATTTCGGAGCAGATTACTCAGGCTCTCAAGGAGAACTGCATCGCTGTTGTGTGGCCGGAGCTCACCGTCTCGCCGGAATTGCGCGAGAACATCGTTAAACTCATTCGAGACCGCGACGTTGCGGACGAGCTCGAAGCTCCCGAAATTCTCATTCCAGGAACCTGGCACGAGACGACCGACCATGGCATCGTGAACCGGGCTCGGATCTACGACGGTTATGGAGAGGAGCGCCTGATCTACGACAAGATCGCCCCGTACGCCGACGATGGCTGGGGCACGGAAAACATCACTGCGGGTGACCGGGTATGTGTCCTTGCCACCGAGGGCGCTTTGATTGGGATCGCCATTTGCCTGGACTTCTGTGACATGTGCGAGACGCCCTTCGGCGAGCTCGACGTCGACGTGATGCTGGTCCCCTCGATGGGGAACGACCGCACAATGCAGGGCCACCAAACCACCGCGGCTCAAGTTGAGGTGAGGTTCGGCACCCGCAGCTTCGTGGTGCAGCATCCAACCCAAACCGTCTTCAAGGATCACAGAATAGGTACTATTTTACCTTTATTGAAAGAACCTAACTCGGTTTCAGCCAAGGAACTCGGTCAAAAAACCGTTTGGGCTGCCTACAAATGGGGCTCTTGACACCTAGATTCCGGGACTAAAATCAGAGTAAAGCGTTGTAAAACGTTCTTAACGGTTGTGATGTAGGGCTAGCCCATGTCGGACGCAGCATTGGAAAAGATTGAGTCGGGCGAAGCGACGGCGAACGAGGCAAGGTGCGTCATTTCGGAATTCCTCAAAGAGGGGTCCGAAACAAGCTTGGAGCGCCTCTATGCGACACTGGGCGCGTGGGTTTGGAACGCCCTTGAAAGCCGCCGGCGTGACCCTGAGCTGCGGGAATGGTTCGATATCTTACGTCGGACGAGCGCAACGCTTAAGCCAAGGAATGCAGCCTATGCGGAACGCTTCAGAGCATTCTACGATCTTCTGCAGATGTCGATAAATACCTCCAAGCTCGCACGGCCGAGCGAGGTCATGCATCGTCAGCACGTCATTGAGATACTTCGGTTGCTGCGTGACACACAGTCGGGGCAGATGGAGAAGGCGGCGATCGCCAAGAGGTTATCTCTTAGAGATGCCAATCTCAGCCGCATTCTCCGCCTCATGACGAATGCTCGTTTCGTGGAGCGAACAACACAGGGCAAGTTCGCTCATTTCGCCCTGACGCGTGACGGCTTGCTTGAGTTAGAAAGGCGCGAAAAGCGCGAAGCCGAGGAGCGTGGCCGGTCAACCCATCTCGTGCGAGACAAGTTTCCAGCAGCCGCCCACCCGATCCATGTACCGGCGGATGCAGACGCGGTTCTTCGTACCTTTATTGATCTGGCAATGCATGGCTCGTTGCCCGCCAACATAGCTGGCTCGCTCAACGCGAGCGCTGTCGGCGTCCGGCGAGCAATGGAGGACTATCTGCTCCATTTTCACGGCCCGGCACCTGCCGCACCCGGATATATGAAGGCCAGGACAAAAAGCTCCTACCAAGCCTTTTCCGTCAGTGTCGTGCAGCCAAAAAAGGCTGAAGCTCACGGCTCCTACACTATAGAGCCGATGAACAGTCCCAAATCCGCCTCATTCCCCGTCGGGATGTTGCATCTGCAGGGAGAGGAGAGCGAACATGTCGAATGAAGATCTCAGTGCTTCGAAGCCGGATGAGGCGCAAAGTGATCCCGACGCCGTCATGTTGTATGGAAGCGCCCTGGTCGACCGGCTCACATATATCTCAACGACATTCAGCTCGCTAGTCATGAGTATGGGCAGAGCTGCGCGGGACAATCGCGATGTCCTAGTCCCGCTCGTCGAGGTGAAGTTTGAGGGACCTACCGGCCAGGACGACACCGTATCCAAGACCTTTTTTTCGGAGCTGGTGCCTCTCGAAAATATAGCTTTCGTTCTCGAGGACATGTCGAACGATCTCACGACTGTTTGCCATCACCTGAGCGCGGTGGGTGCAGGCCCGGTGAAACCTGATTTCAAGCGACTGGGCGAAACGAGAAGGCTTTTGAACGAAGCCAAGGGCAACCTCGAAAAGTGCCTGGCCGATTTGGAAAGGATTGGTTGAGGCTCTCTTAAGCAAGGGCACCAAGCGCTGGAGCGCAGTTGAGAATCGCTTGCCGAGGCGCCAGGTCGATCAGCCATGTTCGCTAAAGACAAACATGAAAGATGAATAGCGTACTGCGGAAGTGTTGTTCGCTTCCGGCGATCGCCACGGTGCGGGGCGCCCGCCCATCAGGATCGGATCGGTGAGCGCGCGATGGACCGGCGCGAAGAAGCCCGGCACTTCTGGATCGACTATTCCGGCCATTACACTAAGGCTCCGCCGGAGAAGCTGAAGAAGGTCAGGAAGGGCTCGATGCAGCAAACGCGATCGAGAGGCCGAAACGATCTGGATCAGCCGGCGGAAGCCGCCGGACGCGTCGCCGAAGGCGAGCGTCAGGCCGGTCACGGTGATGATGATGACCGACATGATCTTGGCGACGGCCCTTGCACCGACTCCAGACCGGCGAGCTGCGTTCGCTGCCACCCGTGACTTGCTTGCCATCGATGAAATGATTGATCTGCGTGGGAAGCTTCAGAATACGTGAAGCGATTGGATGGTCGACTCGACGGTCGACTAATCCTCGACTCGGAAATGGCGCCGCCGCCGCGACCACTGTCCTGATGGACGTTCTATCTGCAGAAGATGGTCAATTCAGCTCCGCTCGGCGGATGAACGTCGTCGGCCGAGTTGGTATAGGCCAAGTTGAGCCGGGCCGATCGCCGAAGCAGCCCAACCGAGGTAAGTGTCTCGTCCGAGATCGTGCAGCAGGTACACATCACATGGTCCCCTTGATCCCGCGATATTGCGTTAGGGTGCGCTCGTTCGTCGACGGTCCCGACGAGCGCGTCGCCAGCTCGCCCGCTGAGGTCCGCTCCGGTGGCTGACGCTTCCGAAGCACCGGCAGCTCATGGGTTGAGTAGGCCTAATGACCGAAAAGCAGGAAGCTGCGATCGGCGCTTCGGCGATCTTTCGTGTCGCTGGTCCATCCGACAGCCCGACGATAGGTGCCCATCCCGTTCGCCTGCTTCAGCGCGGCGACATCGACCGGCTGGGTACCATCCGCGAAAGGCGAGACGTAGAGCGCATCCTCAGGACAATAGAGCTCGCAGAGAAAGCACGTCTGGCAGTCGCTCTGTCGTGCAACAACGGGGATTCCGCTAGTCTTGTCGAACACGTTGGTCGGGCACACATTTACGCATATGTCGCACGACGTGCAACGCTCGGCGTCGATGATTTCGATCATTCTGCTGCCTCCGCATAAGCAGTCTCCGCGTGTGGCCTGGTCGAGGTCCAGACCTCGTCAAGGCCGCCCGTCGTCACGTAGTGGCGCTGCCGGTGATCCTGATCGGGGAAATCGTCGCGGCGATGCATGCCGCGGCTTTCCTGACGCGCCAGCGCGCTGCGATACATCCACCTTGCGGTCGCCAGCATCGCCGCGCTTTCCCGTGCGCGCAATAGCTCGGACGTGTCGGCCGCATCTGCTTCGGAGGCGTTACGCCATCCGGCGTCAAGGCGCGCCAGCGCGCCATCCAGCCGGGACGCCTCGCGGAAATAGTTCAGCTCATACGGAAACACCTCGTCCTGGACAATCTTCTTCAGCGCAGCAGGTTCGAACGCGTGCTGCCCGCGGCGGCGAAAGCCGACCGTTCCCGCCGACGACAGCTTTTGCCGGCCGGTCGTACCGGCTTGTCTTGCGTAATCAGCGGCGCCCCTCCCCGCCAGCGTCCCCGACGACATCGCCCAGGCTGCGTTGTGGCTACCGCCGCCAGTGAAGCCGCCGCAGATCAGTTCACGAGTGGCGGCATCGCCCGCCGCATAGAGACCCGCCACACTGGTGGCGCAGGTGTCGTCAACGATGCGAAGACCGCCGGTGCCGCGGACGGTGCCTTCCAACCGCAGGGTCACCGGAAAGCGATCGGTGAACGGGTCGATGCCGGTGCGATCGAAGGGCAGGAAAAAGTTCGGCTGCGAGACGCGCATGTGCCGCTGCACGTCTGCGTCGGCCTTGTCGAGTCTGGCATATACCGGGCCCTCGAGAAGCGCGCGCGCGATCGCCGATCGGCCGCCCTTGGATGCCGCACCCGGCACCACGCTGCCGTCATCATAGGTGAACGTGGCCCAGCCATAGAACAGCGTCTTGGTTACCGAGCCGAACGCCGGCGAGATCGCATAGGGGTTAGAAAATTCCATGCTGCCGAACTCGGCGCCTGCTTCCGCAGCCATCAGGTAGCCATCGCCGGTCAATACGTTCGAGCCCAGCGTCTTGCTCAGGAATGCGCAGCCCCCCGTTGCGATCACGACTGCCTTGGCGCGCACCGTCCAGCCGTCGCCTTTCTGGCGCCGCAAGCCGCTCGCGCCGGCAACCGCGCGGCCGTCATCCAGCAACAATTCGAGCGCCGGACTGTGATCGAGAATGGTGACGCCGGCCTGCTTGGTCCGCTTGCGCATCAGGCGCATATATTCCGGGCCCTGCAGCGAGTTGCGCTGCGACCTGCCCTGGTCATCGATCGGATAGGGATAGCCCCAGTCCGCCAGGCGATTGCTCTGCTGATAGGTGAGATCGAGTGTGCGGGCCATCCAGCGGCGGTCCTGCAGATAACCGCCGAGCTTTTCGCGGCCGGCCATCGCAGCCTCGCGCTGCGCCGGGTCCGGATCGACATACCAGACGCCGGTCCCGGCCGCCGCCGTCGAACCGGATGTGCCACAAAATCCCTTGTCGGCGAGTACGACGCGCGCACCGCGCCCAGCCGCGCTCACCGCCGCCCAGGTGCCCGCGGGGCCGCCTCCGAGCACCAGCACGTCGGCATCATATTCAACGGATCCGGGTGGCGCAGACCTGCGTTCGGCGCGCCGGAATGGGCTGGTCATGATTGGTTCCCCTTGTTCGAACGATTGCAGTCGGTCGCGGGCTTCACGCCGCGACCGGAGCCTTCCAGCGCATGAAGCGGCGCTCCAACGCCTCGAGCATGGCATTGAACGCCAGCCCGATCACCGTGATGCCGAGAATCCCGAAATACATCTGGGGAATCAGGAAGCTGTACTGGCTGTTGATGATGAGATAGCCGAGACCGGCTTTGGCGCCGACCATTTCAGAGGCGACCAGCACGAGCATTGCGGAGGCGCTGGCAAGACGAATGCCGACGAAAATGGTTGGAAGCGCCGCGGGAAGGATCACCTTCCGAAACAACTGTTGCGGCGTCGCACCCATCGTCCGCGCCGACTTGATCAGCAGCGGATCGACCTGCTTCACCGCGGCGATGGTATTGAGCAGCAGCGGCCAGGCGCAGCTATAGATCACCATGGTAATCTTCGACATCTCGCCGATGCCGAGCAGCAAGATGAATACCGGCAACAGCGCCAGCGGCGCGGTGTTGCGGCAAATCTCGATGAATTGGTTCAGAAGATTGCCGAGCCGAGCATACCAGCCGACGGCGAGCCCAAGCGGGACAATCAAGGCGACCGAGATCAGGAAACCGCTCAGGGCGCGCAGCAAGCTCGCCGAGACATCGTCATAAAGCTCGCCGGTTTGCGCCAGCTGCCAACCGGCGGCGATCACCTCCGAAAACGGCGGCAGGAATACGGGATCGATCAGCTCGAGCCTTGGGGCCGCCTCCCACACCGACAGCAACAGAATGAGTAGCAGGGACCGGTGTCCTAATGCGGCAAGCCCGCGAATAGCGTTATGAAGCCCGTTGCGGATCCGGGACGGTCCATGTTGTACGCCCGCTACCGACGCCGAACGCCCATGCGCGAGCTCCAGCAATGTCAGCGTTTCCAGGCTAGACATGGGCAACCTCCTTTACCTCGGAATTGACACGAAGCGCACCAGCTCCGCCGCTCAATTGCCCCTGCTGTGCTTTCTGCACCTCGTCGCGGAGTTGATTCCAGATTTCATGCCGCACCTGGCCGAACTCCGGCAGCGAGCGCACGTCGTCTGCCTCGTTGCGCAGCGAGGCGGGAATCTCGATGAGCTGCTTGATGCGGCCCGGGCGCGACGTCATCACCGCCACGCGTTGGCCGAGCACGACCGCCTCGTCGATGCCATGGGTGATGAAGACGATGGTCTTGCCGGTGGCGCGCCAGATCCGCAGCAACTCGCCTTGCAGCGTCTCGCGGGTCTGGGCATCGAGCGCGGCGAACGGTTCGTCCATCAGCAGCACTTCCGGGTCATAGGCGAGGCTGCGCGCGATCGCGACGCGCTGCTTCATGCCGCCGGAGAGTTCGTGCGGATAACGATTGGCAAAGCCGGACAGGCCGACGAGATCAAGGAAATGGTGTGCGATCTCGCGCCGCCGACGAGCGTGGAGCCCGCCGATGTCGAGCCCGAACTCGACATTCTCCGCGGCCGTGCGCCAGGGAAATAGCGCGTATTGCTGGAACACGATGCCGCGGTCGCGACCAGGACCCGTGATCGGCCGCCCGTCCAGCAGGATGCGGCCACTGGTTGGGGTCGTGAGCCCCCCGAGCAAATCGAGCAGTGTCGATTTCCCACAGCCACTCGGGCCGACCAGAGCCAGGAACTCGCCTGCACGAACATCCAGGGTAATGTTCTCCAGCGCAGTGAATCGGTCCGGCGGGCGGCCTGCTTCACCTCGCGCGACGAAGTCCTTTCGGACCCGCTCGAAGCTGATCTTGACAAAACTCATTGCGCATCCGCCGTCTTGCCGGGACGGAAATAGTTGAACGCGTTGGTGTAGGTATTGGAGGCCTTGATCTGGCCGGGTTTGAACAGCCCGTCCTTCTCCAGCCAGTCGATCCACACCTGGATCTCCGCGTCAGAGATCACGCCGCCCTTGCTCGCAACGCCGGTGCTCTTCCAGTATTTGATGGAGGAGCCATCCTCGTTGCGCTTGCGGTCGGCGATGATCCTGTCGAAGCGTGCACGCACCTCCTCCGGCGGCGCCGTCTGCGCCCATGCGATCGCCCGCGAGATGCCCTCGACCAATCTGCGGGAGGCCTCGGGATTGTCCTTGATGAACTTGTCCCGCAGCACATAGGAACCGCCGGTGAACTGACCGAACAGGTCGGTGTCATTAAATAGCGAGTGGATGCCGCCGCGATCGAGCGCCTTGTCGCGCAGCACGCCGCTGAGCGCGCTGACCTCGACCTGGCCCTGGCGCAGCGCTTGCTCGCCGCTCACGGGCGGGATGGCCACCAGGGTCGCCTGTTTGGCCTCGCTCGCCGAGAGGCCGTTACGGGCGAGATACTCACGCAGCACGAACTCCAGATGCGCGCCCAGCGTGTTGACTGCGACCTTCTTGCCGATCAGGTCGCGCGCTGTCTTGATTGGACTGTCGTCCTTCACGTAGTAGCCGTAGTAGGTGTTGGCATCGGAGCCGTAATAGCCAACCACCGCCTTGATCGGTGCGCGCGCCGCGATAAGCTTGAGGATCGCGCCGTAGAAAGCGCCGCCGATGTCGATATCGCCGGTCACGACGGTCTGGATGTCCTGCGGGCCGCTGATGGTGTTGCCGACCCATTTCAGCTTCAACGGCGCGAGATAGCCAAGATCGTCGGCGAGCTCGATAAACGTCACCTGACCGGCCCAGCCCTGGTAGCGGATCTCGGACTTCTCGAGCGGCGGCTCCGCGAAGGCTGGAGTTACGAGGCCGACCGCCAAGGCGCCCGCCAACAGCACCCGCAAGGCGCGACGCCGCGCTCCAGGGAATCGAAACTGAGAGTTCATTGTGCAAATCCTATGCTGAGGCGGAAATCAGGCGGCCTTGGCCGTCTGGGGTTTCGGTGTCTTGACACGCGTCACGCTGCGGCGGCCATCGACGCTGAGCGGAACATCGCCATCGATGGTGGCGCGGCGAACGATGCGGTGCTGATCGCCATAGTCGTTGACAGCGTAGTGCTGGGTGGCACGATTGTCCCAGATCACGACGTCGCCGGCCTGCCAGCTCCAGCGCACGGTGTTTTCGGGCGCGGTGATATGGGACTGGAACAGCTCGAACAGCTTCTGACCGTCGTATTTCGGCAAGCCGACGAAGCGCTGAACGAAATTGCCGAGCACAAGCGAGCGCTCGCCGGTCTCGGGATGAACCCTTACTACCGGATGTTCGGTTTCGTAGATGGTGCCGGTGAACACCTCATCGAAGTGTTTTCTGTCCGCTTCCGTCGCGCGCGTCTTCACGGCGTAGTCGTAGGCGTTGCTGTGAACCGCCCAGAGCTCGTCGGCGAGCTTGCGCAGCGGCGCCGGGAGGTCGAGGTAGGCCGCGGCCGTGTTCGACCACACAGTGTCGCCGCCATAGGGTGGGATCACCACGCCGCGCAGCACGGAGATCTTCGGGTAGGCGTCCACGAAGGTGACATCCGTGTGCCACTGGTCTGCTCTGCCGCCGCCGCGATCGGAGTCCAGTTCGAGGATCGACGATGTGCCCTTGATCGCACCGACCGTGGGGTGCGGCACGAGCGTTCCGAGGCGGACGGCAAAGCACTCCTGCTCGGCATCGTCGAGATGGCCCTGGTCGCGCAAGAAGATCACTTTGTGCTCGAGCAGCACCTGGTTGATGGCGGAAATGACATCATCGGACAGATCGCCGGACAGCTTGACGTTCCGGATCTCGGCACCAAGTCTCGCCGCGCGTTTGACGATATCGGCGCGCGGAATGACGTTGTCGATGGTATTTCGATTGCTCATGATCATGGTTTCCTGTGATTGTCTGGGCAAGGCTCCGCCGTGCGCCGATCGCGCCGGCGGCTGGAACTGATGGATTTTCATGGGTTGGTCGTCGGGGACCCGTGTGCCCCTGCGGGTGCTAGGCTTTCAGCCGTGCACGGATCCCGGCGGTACAGCTTTCCGCCATAGCGGTGGCACCGCACGCGCTCCGAGCCGAGCTCAACCGGGCAGCGTCACAAACGACGAGTAGATCGGATTGCCGCATAGTAAACGACCTCGCTTGTACGTCGCAGATCGTAAAAGCGATCGCGATCCAGTCAATGAAACGAAACCAGCTTTGTTTTCCGTAGCGCGCGACGATCGCTTCGTCGGTCAATCGGCCACGGAAACATTTGCAATGGTCACGGATTATCTGATGGCCTTGCGCGCCAGAAGGCAGGTCAAATCGAGTCAATCGGCGCTCGAAGCGGCCTGAAACACCGCGATCGTTGCTGACAACAAACGCACTCGTCTCTGTTAGATGATGCGCTCACGAGTTTCATGCTCGCATCCCCTGCAACAACGCAAATTCATTTCATCGACAGCTTCGCGATGCCCGACATACAGTCGAGCCACGTCTCGATCGCCAACCGACACCCCCCACAATGACCAAACATTTGCGAGTCACGCGATGCGCCAGCGGCAACTTTCCCTGAACTTCTTCATCTACCCGGACGGCCATCACGAGGCGGCCTGGCGCCACAAGCTCTCGACAACGGACCGCATCCTCGACGTCACCTACTATCAGGAGCTGGCGCAACGCGCCGAAGCACACAAATTCGACGCCGTGTTCTTCGCCGATGGTCCCGTGCTAGCTGACAATGTGCGCTACGCACAGCGCTTCCGCCTTGAGCCGATCACGCTGCTCACCGCAATCGCGTCCGCGACAAAGCGCATCGGCCTGATCGCGACCGCGTCGACGACCTACACGGAACCATACAATCTCGCTCGGCTGTTCGCCTCTCTCGATCATATTAGCAGCGGCCGCGCAGGCTGGAACATCGTGACGACGAGCTCGCCCCAGGCGGCGCAGAATTTCGGGCTGCCCGAGCATCCTCCGCATCACGAGCGCTACGAGCGGGCGCGGGAATATCTCGATGTCATCACGAGGCTATGGGACAGTTGGGAAGACGACGCGCTGGTCAACGATCCCGTGTCGGGCATCTTCGCCGACACGAACAAGATCCACACCATCGACCACATTGGAAAGCACTTTCGTGTGCGCGGTCCGCTCAACGTGTCGCGGACACCGCAGGGCCGCCCGGTCTATGTCCAGGCCGGCTCGTCCGAGGATGGGCGTGCCTTTGCCGCCCGCTTTGCCGAAGCCATCTTCACCGCGCATCAGACCTTGGCAAGCGCGCAGGAGTTCTATGCCGACATCAAGCGCCAGGCGCTTGCTTTCGACCGTAGCTCCGACCAAATCAAGATTTTGCCCGGCATTTCCCCGTTCATCGCGAGCACGCAAGTTGAAGCGGACCGGCTCCAGGAGGAGTTCAACACCCTGATCCAGCCGGAGTTCTCACTGACCCAGCTCCGCCAGATGACCGGGCTCGACCTCACCGGCTTCGATCTTGACGGTCCCTTCCCGCGCCATCTAATCGACACCGACGGCGCGCATGGCGTTGCCAGCCGGTTCAAGCTCGTGGTCGACATTGTCGATCGCGAGAAACCGACGATCCGTCAACTCGTACAGCGGCTCGCCGGCGCGCGCGGCCATTGCGTGATCGCCGGCCCACCGGAAAAGATCGCCGATCACATCCAGACCTGGTTTGAGAATGGTGCTGCCGACGGCTTCAACGTCATGCCGCCATGGCTGCCAGGTGGCTTCGACCTGTTCGCCGAGCAGGTCGTGCCGGTCCTGCGCAAGCGCGGCCTGTTCCGCCACGATTACGCCGGCACCACCCTGCGCGAACATTACGGTTTGGATCGTCCAGCAAGCTTGTTCTCCAGCCCGATCCGGGCAACTGCATAATCGACCGTTGTACTTCTTGGAGCCGCCAGCAGATAGGTGACTGCGGTTCACCGATGCTTGCAAAGTTCTCATTTGTCGGAAAGTTCCGCCTCGACGCAGACTAGCCCCAAAGTCAACGCTCTCGAGCGTTTTGGGGAGGATGCGTGCTTCTACAACGCCAACTGGCGTCCATTCAGGTTGCGGGCGACAAGCCCGGACCTGCGATGCGCCTGCGCTGCAAATCCTCGACATAGATGAATTTGTTTCTTTCGGCCAGGTCGCCTCCGACAGGGTCCGTTCACGCCTGCGGCTGGCTAACCAGGCGGGGATCACGTGAGAAGCGCTCCGAAGCCGGCTCTCCCGGACTCCGGACGCCCAGGAGGAGGAGGAGGAAGGGATGAAGTTCAGGACGTTTTTCGCCGCGGCCGCAGTGCTAGCGCTGGCTGCAGGTCCAGCGCCGGCTGCCGACAAGGATGCCGCCGACACAGCGGTGGAAGCAGCGAAGAAGTATGCTGGCACGACCATCAGTATCGTCTGGGAGGCCGGCCTGCAGTCGCTCGACCCGCTGAACTATTCGGGCCCGCAATGGGAGAAGCTCACCGGCATCAAGGTGAAGGTGGTCGAAGTGCCGACCGATCAGATGTTCACCAAGATCATGCAGGATTTCAAATCAGGCGCCGGAGCATATGACGCGCTGAACGTCATTCCGTCCTGGATGCCCGACCTTGCGCGTGCAGGCGCGCTCGAGCCTCTCGACAAGTATGTCGACAAGTTTGGCTACCGCGACGAGTTGCAGGACATCGCGGCCGCCTATCGCGACAACCAGATGCAGTATGACGGGAAGATCTACGGCTTCCCGGACGATGGCGACGTGATGCTGCTCTACTACCGGAAGGACATCTTCGACGATCCGAAGATGAAGGACGCGTTCAAGGCCAAGTTCGGCTACGAGCTGGCCCCGCCAAAGGACTGGAAACAGTTCGACGAGATCGGCCAGTTCATCACCGACAAGATGGCGCCGAAGGTCTACGGCGCCGGATTCTTCCGCACCGCGCCCTATCCGCAATACATGTTCCAGGAACGCTTCCGCATGGAGGGCGGCAAGTTCTTCAATGCCGACACCATGAAGGCGACGGTGAATGGCGAGGTCGGTCTCAAGGTGTTCAAGCAAATGCTGGCGGAGAACAAGTTTATGCCGCCGGGCGTGGAGCAGTGGAATTTCGTGGACAATCTCGCCGCGTTCCTTCAGGGCACGACCGCGATGACGATCTCCTGGCCGCCCTACGGCCGCTGGGCCGCGGGCTATGGCTCGGGCGAGGAAGCGCTGAAGTGGGTGCCGAAATCGCAGGTCGCCGGCAAGGTGGGCTACGCCCTCACGCCTCTCGGCCGTCCCGAGCTCGGCGTCGGCTTTGACTTATCGGTGTCGGCCACCAGCAAGAACAAGGAGGCCGCGTATCTCTTTATCCAGTGGCTGAACAGCAAGAAGACCAGCCTCGAGCGCGTCCAACTTCCCTATACGCTGCGCGATCCGTTCCGCCTCTCGCACTACGCGAGCGAGAAATACCGCTCGCTCTGGCCCGATGCCCCAGCCTATCTCGACACCATCAAGACGTCGGGCGAGAAGGGCCTGCTCGATCTCTCGCTGCTGCAACAGGACAAATACGACGAGGCGATGACCAAGGCGATCTCGAGCTTGTGGGCCGGCGAAGACCCCAAGGCCATTCTCGACCGTATGGCGCAACAATTCGACGCCATTACCGAGAAGGTCGGCATCGAGAACCAGAAAGCCGTCTACAAGGTCTGGGCCGCAAAGCCCGGCGCCTACCCGCAATAACTGACTGGATACCGCACGGGAGGCATCGCCCCCCCGTGCGGTGCCGTTTTCCGGACTGATGATGACAGTTTCTGTGAGCCTCAATGGCGCCGAGCAGCGCCGCCCCAGCCGCTTCGGGCGCATGCTCGAGGACCGCCTGCCCTATCTCATCGTCGCGCCGGCCATTCTGATTCTCCTCCTGGTCGGTCTGTTCCCTCTGATCTACTCGCTGATCGTGAGCATCCAGCGCATCACGATGACCGAGAACGACACCTCCTTTGTCGGATTCTTGAACTATGAGGAGCTGTTCAGGGATGCTCGCCTCTGGGCTTCGCTCGGCCACACCGCCATCATCACCGCGATCGCCCTCCCCCTGGAGCTGCTGATCGGCTTCCTGATGGCGCAGCTCTTCATCGATCGGATGCCGGGTCGACAGATCTTCGTCGCGCTGCTGGTGCTTCCGACGGTGATCTCTCCAATCGTCGCGGGTGCGACCTGGCGTCTGATGTTCGACGTCCGCTTTGGCCCGATCGGCCAGATTCTGAGTTTCTTCGCCGGCGAGCCGGTGCGGATCCTTTGGACCGTCAATCCCGCCTTCGTCTATCCGGCGATCATCATCTGCGAGGTCTGGCAGTGGTCGCCATTCATGTTCCTGCTGCTGCTTGCTGCGCTGTCGAATGTTGACCAGTCGCAGCTCGAGGCCGCGGAAATCGATGGGGCGTCGTACCTGCGGGTGCTTCGCGCGATCGTTCTGCCGGCGATCGCGCCCGTGATTGCCGTCGCCTGCCTGATCCGCGGCCTCGATCTCGTCCGCATCTTCGACATCATCTGGGCCCTTACCGAAGGCGGACCGGGCTCGATGACAGAGACAATCTCCCTCTACACGTATGTGCAGGGCTTCTCGCAATTCGAGACCAGCTACACGGCCGCGATCTCCTTCCTAGTGATTGCGCTGCTGGCGCTGATCACGATCCTGGTCCTCAAGCGCATGGAGCTTGTGCGATGAGGATCGGCAGGCTTCCGGCGAGAAAGGCCCGCATCCTCGCGGCCCGCTATCTCGGCGCGGGCGTCGTAACGCTGCTGTTCCTGTTCCCGGTCTATTGGCTGTTCATGATTTCGTTCAAGACGCCGGACGAGATCTACCACGTGCCGCCTCTGTGGATCCCCGGGCAGATCCAGTTTTCGAACTATTACGTTTTGTTCAAGGACGGCGATGTCTTTGCAATCCTGAACAGTCTCATCGTCGCCGGCGTCAGTTCTGTAATCGCAATCGTTCTCGGGACGCTCTGCGCCTACAGCCTAGCGAGGTTCGGCACCGGCGGCGAGAACCTCGCGATGTGGATCATCTCCCAGCGCATGATCCCGCCGATCGCTGTCGTCTTCCCGATCTTCCTCATCTACGTGTATTTCGGTCTTGTCGACGGCTATTTCGGGCTGATCCTCCTCTACACCGCATTCAATCTTCCCTACGTAATCTGGATGATGCGCGGCTACATTGTCGACGTTCCCCTGGAGCTCGAGGAAAGCGCGCTGGTCGATGGCCTCAATCGATGGGAGGTGATCTGGAAGGTCGTTTTCCCGATGGTTCGCCCCGGCCTCATGGCGACGTCGGTCTTCACCTTCGTGTTCGCCTGGAACGACTTTCTGTTCGCACTCGTGCTCACACGCACCGAGGTCATCACGTTTCCGGTCATGCTGACCCACTATTTCGGCGGCCAATCGAATTTCTGGGCAAAGATCGCGGCGATGTCAGTCCTGGGGACGTTGCCGATCTTCGTCGCGGTCTCGGTGATGCAGCGCTATCTCGTGCGCGGCATCTCGCTGGGCGCAGTCAAGGGTTAGGGAGAGCGGAGTGGCTGACGTCAAGCTGTCCGGAATACACAAATATTACGGCAACGTGCATGCGGTCCGGGGAGTGGATCTCACCATCGCCGATAGCGAATTCGCTGTGCTGGTGGGGCCGTCCGGCTGCGGCAAGAGCACGCTCTTGCGAACGATTGCCGGTCTCGAGGATCCGAACGGTGGAACGATCACCATCGGGGGCGCGGTGGTCAACGATCTGCGCCCGCGCGAACGCAATATCGCGATGGTGTTTCAGAACTATGCGCTCTACCCTTATCTGACCGTCAGCGAGAACATCGCCTTCGGTCTGCGCGCGCGCAAGACTCCCGAGATCGAGATCAGGAAGCGAGTCAGTGAAGCCGCCGAGATGCTCGGCATCGGCAATCTCCTCCAGCGCTATCCGCGGCAGCTCTCCGGAGGACAGCGTCAGCGCGTCGCCATCGGCCGCGCCATCGTTCGCAAGGCCGACCTGTTCCTGTTCGACGAGCCGCTCTCGAATCTCGACGCTCAGTTGCGTGACGAAATGCGCACCGAGATCAAGCGCCTGCATCACGAGATCACGACGACCATGATCTACGTTACCCGTGGTCGAGGCGATGACGCTGGCCGACCGCATCGTGTTGCTGCGTGACGGAAAAATCGAGCAGCAGGGCGCTCCGCTGGAACTGTTCGAGCAGCCGCGTACGGGGTTCGTGGCAGGCTTTCTCGGCTCTCCGTCGATCAACCTCATCCCCGCGACCCTCAGGACAAACGGCCTCGGGGCAGCGGTGGTGTTTCAGTCCGGCGGTGAACTGGCGCTTCCGAGTGCGAAGGCGAGGCCGCTAGCCAGTATGGATGGGCGAGAAATTCTCGTCGGCATTCGGCCCCAGCACTTCAGTCGAGCCGGCGGGCCGTTGCGCGACGGCGTGGTCTCCTATTCGGCCACCGCCGATCTCATTCAGCCGACGGGGACACGCACCTTCACCACCATCAAGATCGGTGGCGTCGATGCCGTTGCCGAACTGCAGGCCCATGACGTCAGCAGCCATGGCGAGCGAATCGATCTCGCCATCGACCTCAATCGCGTGGTGCTGATTGATCCGGCCGGCGGCCTGGTCATCGCATAAGCGAGAGCAACATTCGAAAACGGGAGGGATGAATGGCGTCGAGACTGTTTGCAACCGGAATTGGCGCGCCGGAGGGTCCGGTGTGCCTGCCCGACGGCTCGATGTATGTCACGGAGATGTCCGCGTCGACCCTTTGCGTCACGCGGCTCGATCCTCGCGGCAATCGCCGCGTGATCCGAACGACGGGTGGCCGTCCGAATGGACTGACGACCGATGGCCACGGCCGGACCTGGATTGCGGAAGCGGGCCTCCGGGCGCTGATCTGCATCGACGAAAGCGGAAACGAGATCCGACGCATGCAGGGCGAAGGTGCGGATCGCTTTCTGTTTCCGAACGATCTCTGCTTTGGTCCGAACGGATTGCTGTACATGACCGACTCCGGAATGGCCGCCGAGGATTTCATCAACGGTCAGGCCTTCGTCGACGGTTACATGGATCTCGATTGGGACGGCCGTGTATACGAGATCCATCCGGCAGCCATGAAGGTGCTCCGCGTGCTCGATCGCAAGATCCGCTTCACCAACGGCATTGCCTTCGGCCCTGACAATCACCTCTACGCCAACGCATCCTTCACCGGCGATATCTATCGGTATGACGTGCTCGGCGAAGCAGCGCCGAAACGCGTCGTCTTTGGCAACGTGCTGCAGCCGGATGCCAATCCGGACTTCAAAGGATCGGACGGGATGGCCTTCGGAACAGACGGCCGGCTCTATTGCACGGTCTACAACCAGAAGAACGTTACGGTGCTAGACCGGCGGGGTGAGGTCGCCGATCGTCTGGTCCTGGACGGACCCCAGCCGACGAACTGTGCCTTTGCGCTCGAAGGCAGGAAGCTACGGGTGACCGAGGTCGGCAAGGGCCAGGTCGAGGAGATCGACATGCCTTGCGAAGGCCTCCCGCTGCATCTGCCGAAATTCGGCTGACGAGATGCCCTTGCGATGTTTCGCGCGAGGGCGCCTTCGCCAGTTATGAAAGGAAACCGATCGATAGCCAGGGCACGGCGGCAACGATCAGCGTGCCGATCAGGAGCGCGATCATATAGCCCACGATCGGCTTCATGCCTTCGTCCGGATTGATGCGGCTGATGGCGCAGGCCGCGTAGTAGCCGACGCCGAACGGCGGCGCGAACAAGCCGATGCCCATGGCGAGGACGACCACCATCGCATAGTGGACATCGTTGACCCCGACCTGCCGGGCGATCGGGAACAGCAGCGGACCGAACAGGACGATCGCGGGAATCCCTTCCAGGACGCTGCCGAGGATCACGAAAGTCACGATCGTCACCGCTAGGAAGACGGGTACCCCGCCCGGCAGGCTGGTCATGAACTTGGCGAGAGAGGCTGAAAATCCCGATTGGGTCAGCGCCCAGGCCATGCCTGTCGCCGCGCCGATGATAAGCAGAATCGCCCCTGACAGCGAGGCTGTCTCGACCAGCATCGGATAGATGCGACGCCAGTCGAACTGGCGGTAGATGAACAGACCCGCGCAGACTGAGTACAGGATGCCGATCGTCGAGACTTCCGTTGCCGTCGCAACGCCCTCAACGACCGCCGTGCGGATCACGAACGGCAGTGCGATAGCAGGTATCGCGATCACAAAGGCCCACCCGATTTGCCGGCCGGTAGCCCGTTTGACGTGAGACAGGTCTTCGCGGCGGTACCGCCACCAGACCACGACCGCGAGCATGACCGCGAGGACCACGCCCGGGAGCAACCCGCCAGTGAAGAGCGCCGAGATCGACACGCCGGTCACCGAGCCGATCGTGATCAGGACCAGCGAGGGCGGGATCGTTTCGGTCTGCGCTCCGGTTGCTGCTAGGAGCGCAACGAGGTCGCCCGGTTTGGCCCCACGCTGCCGCATCTCGGGAAACAGGACAGGAGCCACCGCAGCCATGTCCGCTGCCTTGGAGCCGGAAATGCCCGAGACCAGATACATCGCTCCGACCAGCACGTAGTGCAGACCGCCGCGCACGTGGCCCAGCAGGGTCGCCAGGAAGCTGACCATGGCGCGTGCCATGCCCGTCATCTCGATCAGGAGGCCGAGGAACACGAAGAGCGGCACGGCGAGCAGGATCAGGTGGCTCATGCCCTCGTCCATCCGTCCGATCATCACCACGTCGGGCGTGCTGGTCGTCAAGGCGAGATAGCCGACCGTCGCTAAACCAAATGCGAACGCGATCGGCACAGCCGCAAAGACCATCGCCCCCACAACGAACACGAAGAAGATCAGGAGGTTCAAATTGCCGAGCGGCTTCAAGACGGGAGCGAGCAGAACGAAGGTCGCAATGATGCCTGCGACGAGCGCTAAGGAAGCCAGCAAGCTACGCGGGCTCGCGATGCGCATGAGGCGGAGCACCGCTGCGATCAGCATCAAGCTCATGCCGATCGGTAGCGCCGCCGCGCGCCAGCTGTTGACGATCTCGAGCGCCGGCGTCGTGACAAAGGCCTCGTCGGCCGCAAATTCATAGGCCGGCCAGACAACGAGCGCAAGAAATGCCAGCGATGCTGCGGCCCCGACTACATCCAGGAACGCGCGATGCTCCGCACTGAGAACGCCAACCATAGCCGTCATCCGCATGTGTTCGCCGCGCTGGAATGCGATCACGGAACCGAACATGGCGAGCCAGAGGAAGAGAATGCCGGCAAGCTCGTCGGACCAGATGATCGGCGAGCGGAACACGTATCGCCCCACGATGCCGGCAGACAGCACAGCGATCTCCGCCAGCACGAGCAGTGCTGCCGGGACCGCCACAACGTGACCAAGCACCGTGTTCGTCGTTATCACCCAACTGCGCCGGCCTGCCTGCGGGGCGCTGGCCGCCACACCGGCATCGGCGTGGGGCGGATGGCTCACGCTCGTCATGATAGCTGGCCCGCGGCTTTTTCTAGCTGCGACCATGCCTCCTCGCCAAACTTGGCTTTCCAGTCGGCGTAGAAGCTGGTTTTGGACAAGGCCTGGCGGAAAGCGGTGCGATCGACGTTGATGAATTTGAGACCCTTGGCCGAGAGATCGTTGCGCAGCGACTGGCTGAGCTTTGCGATGTCGGCACGCTGATCGACCGCGGAGCGATCGAGCTCGCGCGTCACGATCTCCTGCACGTCCTTGGGCAGGCGCTCGAAGGCGCGCTTGTTGCCGAGGATCCAGTAGCCGTCCCAGACGTGCCCCGTCAGGCTACACGTGCTCTGCACTTCGTAAAGGCGCGCGGTCGCGATGATGGGCAACGGATTCTCCTGGCCGTCGACGACCTTGGTCTGCAACGCGGAATAGACCTCGTTGAAGTTGATCGGCGTCGGCCCGGCGCCTAGCGCCTTGAAGAGCGAGGTGAGCAGCGGCGCGGGCGGAACGCGGATCTGGAAATTCTTCAGATCATCCGGGGTGCGGATCTCGCGGCCAGACGAGGTCACCTGGCGGAAGCCGTTGTCCCAGGCCTTCGACACCGCCGTGATCGGCGTCTTGGCGATCTGCGCCCGGATGTAGGTGCCGAGGTCGCCGTCCATCGCCTTCCATACGCTCTCGTAATCGGCGAATGCAAAACCTGTGTTCACGATGCCGGCGCTCGGCACCAGGGTGGCAAGGATCGAGGACGATTGATTGAAGAACTCGACGCCGCCGCTGCGGACCTGGGTCAGGAGCTCGGTGTCGGAGCCGAGCTGATTGGCTGGGAACAGCCTGATCTCCAGCCGTCCGCTGGTCGCTTCGCGGATGCGGTCGATCGCCTCCTGCGCGCGGATGTTCACCGGATGGGTCGGGTCCTGTCCGGTTGCGAATTTGTAGACGAACTCGGCGGCAGACGCCGGACGGGTCAGAATCCCGCAAAGAGGTACCGCGCTCGCCGCGATTAATAGTGAACGGCGGCTGATGCGTCCGGGCTTCGAGACAGTCATGTTTTCCTCCTGGTCCTGTATTGACGTTGTGCCGGCTGCATGAGCCTGCGCTGCTCTTCGCCGGCCGCAATTCGGGCAACAGCCATTGCTCGCCCGCCGCAACATGCAGCGGGCGGAACTCTTCACTCGTATTTGGTCTGGCTGGCGCTTAGTGCCGGGGCGCTAAAGCCACTGCTTGATCTGCCTTGCGACCTCGGCGGTGGAAATGCCGTAGCGGTCGTGCAGTGTCGGTAGCGCGCCGGCGTCAAGAAATTCGTCCGGCAATGCGATCTGGCGGAACGGCGGATGGACGCCGGAACGCATCAGGAGTGCGGCGACCGCCTCGCCGAGACCGCCAATCGTCGTGTGGTTTTCGGCAACGACGACCAGGCGGCCTGATTTACCGGCTTCACGCAGGATCGTCTCGGCGTCGAGCGGCTTGATGGTCGGAACATGCAGCACCGCAGCATCGACGCGGTCGTTCGTCAGAGTTTGCAAGGCTTCGAGCGCACGCATGGTCATGATGCCGGACGAGATGATCAGAACGTCCTTCCCGTCACGGATCAGCTTGGCTTTGCCGAGCTCGAACTTGTAGTCGTATTCGTCCAGCACGAGCGGCACTTGGCCTCGCAGCAGGCGCATATAGACCGGCCCCTGATGCGCCGCGATCGCAGGCACCAGTTGCTCGATTTCATGGGCATCGCAGGGGTCGATGACCGTCATGTTCGGCATGGCGCGAAACAGCGCGAGATCCTCCGCGGCTTGATGGCTCGGACCATACCCCGAGGTCAAACCAGGCAATGCGCAGACGATCTTCACGTTGCGGTCTTCCTCCGCGATCGTCTGGTGGATGAAGTCGTAAGCGCGCCGCGAAGCAAACACCGCGTAGGTGGTTGCGAACGGCATGAAGCCTTCGGCGGCAAGACCTGAAGCTGCGCCGAACAAAAGCTGCTCGGCCATGCCCATCTGATAGTAGCGGTCCGGGAATTCCTTCGCAAAGATGTGCAGGTCGGTGTATTTGCCGAGATCGGCCGTCATGCCGACCACATCGGGACGGCTGCGCGCGAGATCGACGAGCGCGTGTCCAAACGGCGCCGGTTTCGTCTTTTGCCCTTCAGCCGCGATCGAGGCGATCATGGCCGAGGTGGTCAGGCGCGGTTTGCCCGGCGGGGGTGCTGATCTGACGGTCTTCATGCCTGCCTCCCGGCTTCCAGCGCTGCCAGCGCAAGCTGCCATTCGTGCTGCTCGACGCGGATGAAATGGTTCTTCTCGCGCTGCTCCAGGAAGGGAACGCCCTTGCCCATCAGCGTATCGGCGACGATCATCCGGGGTTTTGGCTCGGGATGAGACTTGGCGACATCGAACGCGGCAACCACGACGTCGAGATCGTTGCCGTCGATGCGCTGCACAAACCAGCCAAAGGCCTGAAGCTTCTCGACCAGCGGTTCGAACGCCATGACCTGCGTCGAAGGACCGTCCGCCTGCTGATTGTTAACGTCGACGATGCCGATCAGATTGTCGAGCTTGTAATGGCCCGCCGACTGGATGGCCTCCCAGACCGAGCCCTCGTCGAGCTCGCCATCCGAGAACAACGTGTACACCCGCGCGTCGGATTTCTTGCGCTTGAGCCCGAGGCCCATGCCGACGGCGATGCTGAGCCCAAGCCCGAGCGAGCCGCCCGACATTTCCATTCCCGGCGTATAGGAGGCCATCCCCGACATCGGTAAGCGGCTCTCGTCGCTGCCATAGGTTTCGAGTTCTTCCTCGGGGACGATCCCGGCCTCGATCAAAGCCGCATAGAGCGCGATGGCGTAGTGCCCGTTCGAGAGAAGGAAGCGATCGCGCTCCTCCCAGGACGGATCGTCCGGCCGGTAGCGCATCGCGTGAAAGTAAGCCACGGCGAGAACGTCGGAGATATCAAGCGCCTGGGCGATATAGCCTTGGCCCTGGACCTCGCCCATGCGCAGCGCATTGCGGCGAATATTGTAGGCGCGGTCCGCCAGCTTGGGCGTGTTGGTCAGCGTTTCCATCGATCTTGACCTTGTCTTGCGCTCAGTGGATGAGCATGCCGCCGTTGACGTCGATCACGGCACCGGTCACGTAGGCGGAGAGATCCGAGGCCAGGAAAGTGTAAATGCCGGCGACGTCATCTGCCGTGCCGAGGCGATTGAGCGGAATGCCTTCCAGGATCTTCGTCGTCATCTCGTCGGTCGGCTTGCCGGCCGTGATATCGGTGCCGATCAGACCGGGCGTGACGCAATTGACGCGGATGCCGTCCGGGCCGAACTCACGGGCCATCGCCTTGGCGAGACCGAGCACGCCAGCCTTCGCGGCCGAATAGTGCGGACCGCCAAAAATTCCGCCGCCGCGCTGGGCCGAAACCGAGGACATGCAGGCGATCGATCCGGACTTGCGCGCGCGCATGTGCGGGATCACGGCCTGGGAGAGGAACAGAATGCCCTTCAGATTGACGTCCTGAATGCGATCCCAATCAGCCGGCGAGATATCGAGGAACCTGACCGGTTGGGTGATGCCGGCGTTGTTGATGAGAATGTCGATGCTTGCGAAGGATTCGATCACGCGAGCGACGGCCTGCTCGCAGGATGATTTGTTGGCGACGTCGCATTGCAGGCCAATGTGGGACTTGCCAAGCGATGCCGCGGCATCCGCCGCCGCGCTCGCGTCAATGTCGAGAATGGCGACCCGAGCGCCCTCGGCGGCGAACCGCCGTGCGGTGGCCAGCCCGATGCCGCGCGGCGAGGCCGCGCCCGAAATGATGGCCGTCTTAGCGCTGAGCAGCATCAGTTCCTCCCGCAAATTGTTTTTCCTTGGCAAGGCTAGGAATGGCCCGCGGACGCGCAATAGACAAACGCACAGTTGTCACGGATCGATGAATCTGGTTCACTTATGGAATGCTGTCGAATGTCCCGATATCGGCAATTCGCGCCTTTGAAGCCGCCGCTCGCACGGGATCATTCCGCGATGCGGCGAATGAGCTTCACCTGACGCCGAGTGCCGTCAGTCATGCCATCCGCAAGCTGGAGGACACGCTTCGGACCGTTCTCTTCGAGCGCAGTGCGCGATCGGTGCGGCTCACGCCGGCCGGCGAAAACCTGATGCGCCACACGGGAGCGGCCTTCGACCAGCTCCGCCGTGGTCTGGAGGAAGTCGCGGCGCGCGGACCACAATTGGTGCGCGTCCATTCGGCACCCAGTTTTGCCGCGCAGTGGCTTGCGCCACGGCTTGCACAGTTTCTCGCCGCTTATCCGAAGCTCGAGGTTCGACTGGCTGCAAACACGGAGTACGCGCGCTTCAGCAATGATGATTTTGATATCGACATTGTTTACGGTCCGCCGCGCGCGGAGGGGGTAGAGGTTCTTCCTCTCCCGGAGGAGACGGTCACCCCGCTCTGCTCGCCTGCCCTCGCAAAATCGATCAGGAAGCCTGCCGATCTCCTCGATCAGACGCTGATCCGCTCTGACGTGAAGCAGATTCAGTGGCACCAATGGTTCACCGCCAACGGATTAGAGGCCCCTGCGCTCCACGGCATGAGATTCGATCGCAGCTTTCTCGCGATCGCGACAGCCGCGGAGGGTCTGGGAGTAGCGCTAGAATCAACGCTTCTGGCCGAACGCGAACTGGCGAGCGGGCGATTGGTTGCGCCACTGGCAGGACACGCCAACGATATCCGCTACGTCGGCCATCGCCTGATCTACCCGCGGGCCAGCCGACAGAGATCGGCGGTACGAGCCTTTGCAGATTGGCTCATGGCGCAACTCGATGGCGAAAATGCCATTTCCCCCCGCTGAAGTTCTTCGCACCACGTTCGATAGTACACACACGCGCGGCGAAAGAGCAGCCAGCGGGCGGCTAAGCATAAAGCTTGCTCCAATGGATGTGAATGGCGCCAACTTAGGTCATGGGAGCGGCGTGAACTTCAACTGGCTGAGCGGCGCGACCTTATCGGTGCGTGTTCTTAAACTCGGTGCTCGAACCGAGCCACTTGTCCCAGAGTTGGTTGATCTCGCCGGCCTGGTCCATCGCGAGCAGGGTCTCGTTGATCTTCGCGAGCAGCGCCGGCTCGTCCTTCTTCATGCCAACGCCGATCGGCTGCAGCACCATGGGCTCCTCGATCATCTTTCTGCCCGGCCTCCTTGGACTGGTTCACGAGCTTGGTAATGGTCATGCTATTCCGACGGCTCGCGCGAGTCGTGGCACGATTTCCGGCAGGAGGCAGGATATGGTCCGAACCGTTACCCAAGTGGAGCAACGAGTCTGAGGCTCGTTGAAATTCGCGCGCTATAAGGGATTGTGAAACGGTCTAGCGCGGAACGTCGGCCACCTTCTCCAGCTTCTGCAGGCAACGCGAAGTGCGGACCACGGCCGGCATCTTCTCGTCAGGGAAGTTCGTCTTCCAGTCGGTGACGCCGACCTCGCCAACGTACATGTCGCCTCTGGAGTCTAGCGCGATCCCATGCGGCGCGAGGAACTTGCCGCTCGCAAGACCGGGGCCATCCTCGCCGCCGAGCCGCGCGATGCGCTTGCCCTTGGCGTCCACGATCGACAGCCGCGGGCCGAGATTGGGCACTTTGCGGTTGACCGGCATGGCGGGACCGAGTTCGCCGATGACGAAGGTCGGGTTCTTAGCCCCGCCGCAGCGGCACAGCGCGCACGGCCGGTGGAGGTTATTCCACTGCGCCTCGTATTTGCCGTTGCCGTCGAACACCTGCACGCGATGGTTCTCGCGGTCGGCGACATAGACCCAGCCATCGGTATCAGCGACGATATTGTGCACGATGTTGAACTGGCCGGGATCGGTGCCGGGCGCGCCCCAGCTCTTGATCAGCTTGCCGTCAGGCGTGAATTTGTGGATGCGGGCGTTGCCGTAGCCGTCGGAGACGTAGATCTCGCCCTTCGGCGACAGCGCGGTGTGGGTGCAGCGATGGAAGGGCTCGCCACTCATGAACGGCGCCGGCTTTGCTGGGATGCCGATCGTCAGCAACACCTTGCCATCGGTGGTGCATTTGCGCACGGTGTGGTCGCCGTCGTCGGTGCAATAGAGGTTGTCGTCGGCATCGATATGCAGGCCGTGGGCGCGGGAGAAAAGCCCCTCGCCCCAGCCGCGCAGGAAATTGCCGTCGCGGTCGAACACCACCATCGGATGGGCACCACGGTTGAAGACGTAGATGCGATCCTTGCTGTCAACCGCGACAGAGGCGACATCGGTGAGCTGCCAGCCGTCTGGCAGCTTCGCCCAATTGTCGATGACGCGATAGCGATGCTCGCCCGAGCCGAGAATGGCTGACACCTGATTTCCCATAACTGCGTGCTGCGGCGCTTGCGCGCTCAGGCGAAGGTGCAGCCCTTGGATTCGAGCACCTTTCCGATGCCAGAGAGCTCGAGGATATCGCCACCGGCCTTGAGGGCCTTCATCACGCCGGCTTCCTTGTCCTCGCGCGCCGCCGACTTGACGCAGACATCGGCGATGTTCTCCTTCGGCACGATCACGACGCCATCGTCATCGGCGTTGACGATGTCGCCGGGACGGACGGCGATGCCGCCGATGACGATCGGCTGATTGATGGTGCCGAGGGTCTCCTTGACGGTGCCCTTCATGCAGAGGCCGTAGGAGAAGACGTTGAAGCCGGTGTCACGTACCGCAAGGCCGTCGCGAACGCCGGCATCCGTGACCAGGCCGACGATGCCCTTGGCGACGCAGGCCGTCGCCAGCACCTCGCCGAAGCCACCCTGCTCGGGATGATCGCCCGCGCTGACCACGAGCACGTCGCCTGGCTTGGCCAGCGAGATCGCTGTGATCAGCATCATGTTGTCGCCGGGGTGGCAGCTCACGGTCAGCGCCGGTCCGCAGGCGCGCATGCCGGAATAGATCGGCTTGATGCGGGAGGTCAGCGCGCCCGATCGCCCCTGAGCCTCGTGCAGGGTCGACGGAGGAAACTTCTTAATGCGCTCGACAAGCTCGGCGGCGGGCCGATTGAATGTCCTGATCACATGCACCATGAAAACCTCCTTACGAGCGCGATCTCCGTTACACCTCCATAACCAACGGCCTTGAGGCGGCAAATTCAGAATTTGGGATTGCCGCATCGTGTTTCGTTATGGCTCGTGCTTCGGCCCGTCCAGAGGCGACGTCGGGCCACCCGTGGCAATCGCAGCCGAGCCGGGCTGGGCATCGAACGGCCCCCAGGTCTTGACGATGATCTCGAGCAGGATCTTGTAGACGGCGAATGCGGCGTCGGAGAGCGGGGCGCTGTCGGAGATGCAGAGCGACATCTGCTGCGAAGCCGACGGCGTGTTGATCCGCCGGATGCAGAGTTCGTCGAGGTTCGGCAACTCCTGTGCGATCGACATGGGCAGCACAGCCGCCCCCACTCCAGCGGCAATCGCGGAAGAAAGGGTCGATTGGGAATGGATCTCGGCGACGATGCGCGGGCGGAGCCCGACCTCGGCACAGACCCGTTCCACCGTCTGCCGCAGGAAGGATTCCCGATATGGCAGAAGCAGGTCGAATTGCGCGACCTCCGCCGCCGAAACGTCCTCCGAAGGCATCTTCTCCGGATACATGCTGCGGGGCGCGACGAAATAGAAGTACTCGCGCATCAGCGGCTTGTAATCGAGACCGGTCACCGGGCGTTCACCGTAGAGGACGGCCATATCCATGCTCCCCTTTAGCATCATCTCGCTGAGCATGACCCCGGAGCTGTCGTAGATGTGCGGCACGATGCCGGGGTAGCGTTCCCGTATCTGCGTGAGCAGCGGGGTCGCCAGCAATGCCGCTGAGCTGAGCGGGGCCAGACCGATCGTGACGTTGCCGGTCAGCTCCGGCTTGTTGTCCAGAATGGTGCGCCTGGCTTCTTCGATTTGCCGCTGGATCGATTTGGCGTAGCGGTAGAGGATTCGTCCGGCCTCGGTGGGCTTGACCCCGCGGGCGCTGCGGTCGAGCAGCTTGCACTTGAAATCCGCCTCCAGGCTCGCAATGTGCTGACTCAGGGCCGGCTGTGCGACATTCAGCACCTTCGCCGCGCTCGTCATGCTGCCGAGATCCACAACCTTGATGAAGGCCTCCAAACGTTTCGTATCCAATACGGCGTCTCCGGATATCCACTCAGGGAGCAATGCAGCAGCAATAGGCTGAAGCTATGGGATCAGAAGGAATTGTTCTTACCACTGGGAACCTGACGGGCCTATAGCTAGTGCTGAACTCGTCCGCCGCTCGCGTTGCAGCCGACACCACCAGCGGGTCGGGACGGTAGCAGAGGAGCCCTCGCGGATGGGATTTTCGGACGATCGGACGGCCCTGGTGACGGGCGCATCCTCCGGAATAGGGGCTGCGACGGTTCGCCGCCTGAGTGCGGAAGGGCTCCAAGTCTACGCCGTGGCCCGAGACGCCACGCGCCTGAGCGCCCTGTCGGCAGAGACCGGATGCCGCCCCTGCGCCGTCGATATCAGCGACCTCGATGCACTTGCGGCCTTGGCGAAGTCGGCCGAGTTCGACGTCCTGGTCAACAATGCCGGCCAATCCCGGCGCGGAAATATCCTGGACACAACACCAGAGGATGTCGACGCCCTGATCGACGTCAATCTGCGTGCGGTCCTGCATCTGACGCGGCTGATCGTGCCCGGCATGGTGCGCCGCGACCGCGGCCACGTCGTCAACATCTCCTCGATCGCCGGCCACTACGCATTCGGCGGCGGCAACACCGTGTATCACGCCACGAAGGCCGGCATTCACTCGCTGTCGCAGCAACTGCGTGTCGATCTTTATGGAACCCGGGTTCGCGTCACCGAGATATCGCCCGCGCGGGTCGAAACCGAGGTTTTCGGCCGGCTGCTGGGTGACCTCGCCGAAGCCAAGCGTCGCTTCTTCGACGACTATGATTCACTTCAGCCCGAGGACATCGCCAATTCGATCGCATTCGCGGTTGGATCGCCGGCCCGCATGAATGTCGCCTTCATGGAAGTCCTGCCGACCCAGCAGGTCGTCGGCGGCCTCAATTTTGCACAGAAGAGCCGCCCCCCTGCGGAGTGACGCATGAACGCCCCGAACTCGACAGGCCCTCAACGCGGAATGTGACTGTGGACCTCGCCAAAATCGAACAACTCGTCGATCTCGTTACGCGCTCCTCCATCGCGGAGCTGGACCTTACTGAGGACGGCACCCGCATCCGCATCCTCAAGCGAGCGTCTGCAGGAGCTCCTGCGGCCCCGGCGCAGCCTGCAAACGGGGTCGAGGTTGAGGCCCCTGCTCTCCATCACAGGGAAAGCCCAGCTCCCGAGGCCAACGCCGACATCGTCGTGCCAGCACCGATGCATGGCATCTTCTTCCGGGCTGCGGCGCCGGACGAGCCGCCGCTGGTCGAGGTCGGCGCGCGGATCGAGGCTGGGCAGAAGATCTGCATCATCGAAGCGATGAAGACCTTCATCGATATCGCCGCCGAGGCGCCCGGCGTCGTGCTTGCGGTCCTCGCGGAGAACGGTGAGGAGATCGCAGCGGGGCAAGCCCTGTTCCGGATCGGTCCTGCGGGTTCATCCTGATGTTCGACAAGGTCCTGATCGCCAATCGCGGCGAGATCGCGTTTCGCATCCAACGCGCCTGTCGGGCGATGGGTCTCAAGACGGTCGTCATTCACTCCGAAGGTGACCGCGACGCGCGCTATGTCGCGCTCGCCGATGAGGCACTTTGCATCGGGCCCGCACCGGCGAGCAACACCTATCTCAACGTTGCGGCGATCCTGCTCGCAGCCGAGGCCAGCGGCGCCGAGGCGATTCACCCCGGCTACGGATTCCTCTCGGAGAGTGCAGAGTTCGCCGATCGGGTCGCGCGCGCCGGCCTCACCTTCATCGGTCCGCCGGCCGATTGTATCCGGATCATGGGCGACAAGGTCGCGGCCAAGCGCGCGATGCGGCTGGCGGGCGTGCCTTGCGTGCCCGGGCCGGACAGCGCCCTACCGGATGATCCGGCCGAGGTGCGCGCGATCGCGCGCGACATCGGATACCCCGTCATCATCAAGGCCGCCGGCGGCGGCGGCGGACGCGGCATGCGGATCGTGCGCAGCGAGGCCGCGCTGGACGAGGCGTTGGCGCTGACCCGCGCGGAAGCCAGCAAGGCCTTCAAAAACGCTGCGGTCTATATCGAGAAATTCCTTGAAAAGCCGCGCCATATCGAGATCCAGGTGCTGTGCGATCAACACGACAACCATCTCTGGCTCGGCGACCGCGACTGCTCGCTCCAGCGGAGGAACCAAAAAGTAGTCGAGGAAGCTCCCGCGACAGGTATCGACCGCGCGCTGATCGAGCAGGTAGGCGCGAGCTGCGTCGAGGCCTGCCGGGGGATCGGCTATCGCGGTGCCGGCACCTTCGAATTCCTTTACGAGGACGGACAGTTCTTCTTCATCGAGATGAACACGCGCGTCCAGGTGGAGCATCCCGTCACCGAGATGACGACGGGCATCGACATCGTCAAGGCGCAGATCCAGATCGCGCAAGGCGAGCCGTTGGGCATCGTGCAAGGCGACATCGCACGTATCGGCCATGCCATTGAATTCCGCATCAATGCCGAAGACCCCATGACCTTCGCGCCCTCGCCGGGCACGATAACGCGCTGGGATGTTCCCGGCGGCATCGGCATCCGCGTCGATTCGCATATCACCGCCGGCGCCACCGTTCCACGGCACTACGACTCACTGATCGGCAAGCTGATTGCCCACGGCGGCACCCGCGACGAAGCTATGGCGCGTGCGCGCGTCGCCTTGTCCGAGCTGCGCGCCGAAGGCATCCGAACCAATGTGCCGCTCCACCAGGCGATCCTCACCGATCCGACCTTCTGCCGGGGCGGCTACGACATCCACCATCTCGAGCACTGGATGAATGCGAAGGTGGCCGCGCAATGACGGCGTCCGACCGGCCGCGGATCAGCCTGCTCGGGACATCGGCGCTCCTATTCGAGGCACCCGGCGCGTTCGACCTGCCGCACCAGCGGCGCATCTGGGCGCTGGCGGCCACTGCATCGAACTGGCCCGGAATCCGCGAGGCCATTCCTGGCATCACCAACATTATGCTGACTTTCGAGACGCCTCCGCGCGAGCTCGACACCCTGGTCGCCGCGCTCAACCACGGCTGGGACGCGGCGGAAGGCCTCGCGATCGGCGGCCGCGAGATCAGGCTGCCTGTCACCTATGGCGGCGAGATCGGATCGCAGCTTCAGTCCGTCGCCGATAATTGCGGCCTGTCTGTCGACGACGTGGTCTCGATCCATGCCGCCCCGCTCTACACGGTGTTCGCGCTCGGCAGCCATCCCGGCTATTGCTATCTCGGCGGCATGGACCCGCGCATCACCATGCCGCGGCGGCAGACGCCGCTGCAACGCTCCGCGGGCGGCTCGGTGTCGATCGGCGGATCGCAGACCGGTGTCTCCGCATCGCCCGGCCCCAGCGGCTGGCACGCCATCGGGCATACGAGCTGGACCTTCTTCGATCCGTCCTGGCCGACGCCGGCTGCGCTCGCGCCGGGTGATACGATCCGGTTCGAGATCGAACGGGTGATCCGGTGATCGAGATCCTGTCAGTCACAGGGCCAGCCAGCGTCCAGGATCTTGGCCGCTTCGACCAGTATCGCTTCGGGGTCGGCACGTCGGGTGCGATGGACGATGTCGCCCTGCGTGCCGGCAACATCCTTCTCGACAACGACGAGAACGCCGCCGGCATCGAAATTCCGATGCTGCCGTTCAAGCTTCGTTTCGGCCGGGACATGGCCTTTGCTCTCACGGGCGCCGGTGTCGAGGCCGAGATCGCAGGACGCGTGATCCCGCCATGGTGGCGGTCGCACGCCCGTGCCGGAGATATTCTGACAATCAAGGCGATGCCCCGCGGCGCACGGCTCTATCTGACCATCGGCGGCGGCATCGACGTGCCCATGGTGCTGGGCTCGCGCAGCACCCAGTTTCGCGGCGAGTTCGGCGGTTGGCACGGACGGCCGCTCCAGGTGGGCGACATCCTGCCCTCTGCGGCATCCACCGCTACCATCGACGAGCTCGGGGTCGAGCCGGCCGAGATCACGCTGGCGCGGCCGAACACCGCCGCGGACGAGACCATCGTCAGGGTCGTGATTGCCGGCGAGTATCACGGGTTCGACGCCGCCACGCAGGCGCTGTTCTGGTCCAGCAGCTGGAAGATCACGCCGCAGAGCAACCGTTACGGCTACCGCCTGCAAGGCCCCGCCGTGAAGCCGAAGGCACCGATCGAGAAGCGCTCGCACGGAATCGTCCCCGGCGTCATCCAGATTCCGCCGAACGGACAGCCGATCATCCAGATGCGCGACGCGCAGACGTCCGGCGGCTACCCGAAGATCGCAACCGTGATCGGCGCCGATCTGTGGCGCGTCGGGCAGGCCCGGCTCGGCAGCAGTATGCGGTTCGAGCAAGCTGCTTACGCCGATGCGCTGGCAGCCGAAGCCGAGATGTCGACCTATCTCGATCGGCTCAGGACCAATGTGCGCCTTGTCGAGGAGACCCGAACATGCGGATCGAGCTGACCGACATCGCGCGTCTGGCGCAGATCCTCGAAAGGTCCGGGGTCGACACGATCGAGATCGAGGAGCCCGGCCAGTCCCTGAAGCTCGTCGTCGACACGGGACCGCGAATGGCCGTATCGCCGACGCTTGCCGCCTCCGCCGCCGACCATTCCGTCATCGCCAAAGCCGACGTCGCAGGGCATTTCCTTGCGGCTCATCCCTGGCGGGACAAGCCGTTCGTCGCACAGGGCCAGCGCATCGAGGCCGGCGCGATCGTCGGCCTCGTCAAGATCGGGCTCTTGTATGCGCCTATCGTGGCGCCGGCCGCCGGCACCGTCGATGCCGTGATCGCGCAGACCGGTGCAACGGTCGGCTACGGCACACCGATTGTGCGCATCCGCCCGCTCAGTTGAGCAGCACGGTTGCCGGCGTGACTTCGCCGCCGCCCTGCTCGATCACGCGGCGCACCGTGCCGGCAAGGTTGACCGATCCGGGCGTGTCGCTGTGGATCAGGATCGAGCGCGCCTCGACCTTGATCGACTTGCCCTCTATGGTCCCCACGGTGCCGCTGTCGAGGAAGCGCTTGACCCGCTCGGCCACCGCCTCGGTCGAGGTGATGACCGAGTTCGGAAGCTTGCGGGACACCAGGTGGCCGTGCTCGTCATAGGCGCGATCAGCCAGGAACAGAGTGAGGATGCGCAGGCCCACCTTGCGCGCGGCGCGCACGATCTCGGCGTCAGGCTGCGAGAACACGATGAAATCGCGATTGATGGTCGCAATCGCACGGGCAACGACATCGGCCATGTCAGGGTCGGCATTGACCATGTTGCCCATCGCGGCGTGGAAGCTGACATGGGTCACGCGATGGCCCGCATTGGCCGCGATCGCCTGCAAGGCGCCGATCTGATAGACCATGTGCTTCTCGAGCTCGGCGGCATCCATCTGGATCACGCGGCGGCCAAATCCGAGCAAGTCAGGCAGGCCGGGATGGGCGCCGACCTCGACCCCCTTCTGCTTTGCCAGGCGAACCATGCGATCCATGATGATGGGATCGCCGGCGTGGAAACCGCACGCGACGTTGGCCGACGAGATTATACCCATCAGCGCCTCGTCGTCGCAGATGCGATAGTTGCCAAAACCTTCGCCCATGTCCGAATTGATGCCGATTTTCATGTTCGTACCCTGCTCTTGTTATTGTTGACGTCCACTCAAAGCGCTCGATAGAGATCCGCGGTCGCGCGTAGCTTCGCGAGATAGTCGTTGACGGGAGCCATGGCCGCGACCGCGTCCTGATAGCTCACCTCACTGAAGGCGATGACCGATCCCGGTGCCGCCTGGCCGAGGCGCCAGAGGTCGGCCTGGATCACGGCCGCCATCTTAGGATAGCCACCGGCCGTATTGGCATCGCTCATCTGGATGATCGGCTCGCCGGCCGGCGGCACCTGCACGACGCCGGCCACCACACCGTGTGAGCGCATCTCGACCGGCGCGTCCAATGTCAGCTTGCCGCCGGCGAGGCGGTAGCCGCCTCGATCGCTCTGAGCGCTGATCTTCCATCGCGTCGACCAGAACGTCGCCTGCATCGCCTCGGAAAACAGGTCGTACTCGCCTGCCCGCATCACGCGTATCCGCAGCACGCGATCATCCGCTGGAGCGGCGCCTTCGATCGCGACATCCGGCGGCGCGACGCCGAAGTCGAAGCGGCCCTCGCCGCTGTGCGACGAACTCCCGATCGGCACGACGTCGCCCGCCTGCAAGGTACGGCCCTCGAGCCCGCCGAAGCCGCCGCGTACATGCGTACTGCGCGAACCCAGCACGCGCGGAACATCGACACCGCCGCCGAACGTCGTGTAGACCCGCGCACCACGCCGCGGCGCGGTGATCGCGAGAACGTCGCCCGCCTTCGCGCGCGTGCACCACCACGGCCGAACGGGCAATCCCGCCAGTGTCGCGTCGTGATCCGCGCCGGTGAGCGCAAATGCCGTCTCGGCCGAAAAGCGCAGGCGGAACGGAAAGGTCTGGATCTCGATGCCGGCCGCATTGTCGTCGTTGCCGAGCAGCGCATTGCCGGCGGCGAGCGCGACGGGATCCATGGCGCCCGAGGTGCTCACGCCGAAACGGCGCGCGCCGTGACGGCCCAGGTCCTGGATCGTGTTGAAGGCGGGGCTGGCCAGGATCTCGATCACAGCTCGATCCGATCGATCCTGAATTTGACACGGTCGCCCGGAAGCATGAGCGAGGGCTGCTCGGAATTCGGATCGAACATCACGATCGAGGCCCAACCGATGGCATTCCATCCATTCGGACTTGTCAGCACCGCGACGCCCGTCTGCATCCCACCGATGGTCACCGAGCCTGCGCGCATGTTGAGCGACGGCACGGATTTGCGCGGCATGGTGATGCGCGGATCGAGGCCGTGAAGATAGCCGAACCCCGGCGAGCTCGCGACCGCACAGACGGTGTATTCGCCTTCGCTGTGAATCCTGATGACGTCGCGCTCCGGCAGTCCGGCGCGGCTTGCGACTGCCGGCAAATCGAAGCCGAGCTCGCCGCCATAGACCACGGGAATCTCGATGAGCTTCCCGTCGGCCTTGCGGCCGGGCACACGATGCCACAGCTCGACGATCGAAGCACTGAGCATGCCGATATCCGCCGGCGGCTGCTCGAATACGAGCATCACATTGGTGACGCCAATGACAGCCTCCTGGACGTTGGGCCAGGTGGAAACCGCATCCGCAAGGGCCCAGATGCGGCCCTGCTGCACCAGGTCGAAATCACCCGGTGCCTCGACCAGCATCGCAAGCGTGCCGATCAGGCTGATCTTCGGGCTTTTCTCGATCGTGCCGACAAAAGGAGCGTTGGGCTGATTAATCGACAAAAGGGCCTCGCTGGTCGAACGCCCGTGGCGCTGCCACCCCTAAAGCGCGATGAGATTTGGATGAATCGCCATCGCGCTCCAGGTTGTTGTTACGCATGATCTTTTCGGAAAACCGCTTCGCACTTTTCCGGATCATGCTTTAGATCTAGCCAAGCAGCGCAAGCCGATCCAAGACGATGTTCGTCTGCGGGTATAAGGGATGTCGATTGCCCGCAAGACGCTGCACTCGCCTCCGGTTTCAGTGACGCGCAATGACGTGATTGCTCGGCGACTCCCACCGCGCCACGACTTCCTCGCCCACCGCGTATCGGAGCCCGGCCTGCTGCGACTGGTTCTGCTCGAACACAATGATCTGGCCACCACTCGGTGTCTTGAGATAGTAATGACTGACGAATCCCCGATAGATGGCCTGGTCGACGCGCGCCGTCACGCTGTTGGCACTCTGCGCTGCCGGGCTCTGGCCAACACGCTCGACCACGATCGCCTCGGGCCTGATCGAAACCATCACGTCGCTGGCCGACGACGGGATCTGATCAACCTGAAGGCTGAGTTCGGGCGAGACACGAATGACCGCTCCGCTTCCGTTGCGCTGCTCGACGGGCCCCTGAAACAGATTTGACGCGCCGATGAACTGCGCGACGAATTTCGAGGCCGGACGCTGGTAGATTTCCGTCGCCGAACCGACCTGCTCGAGCTTGCCGTCGCGCATGACCACGATCTTGTCGGCCATCGTCAGGGCCTCGTCCTGGTCGTGGGTCACCATGATTGTGGTCAGGCCGAGCCTGCGCTGAAGCGCGCGCAGCTCGACCTGCATGCTCTCGCGAAGCCCCTTGTCGAGCGCCCCGAGCGGCTCGTCGAGCAGCAGCATGGCCGGCTCGATCACGAGGGCCCGCCCCAATGCGACGCGCTGCTGCTGGCCGCCGGAGAGCTGCGCCGGATAGCGCTTGCCGAAGCTGGAGAGCTGCACGAGGCTGAGCGCCTCGCCCACCTTCCTTGCGGCATCGGCCTTGGATATGCCGCGCATCTCGAGGCCGAAGGCGATGTTCTCCTCGACGGTCAGATGAGGAAACAGCGCGTAGTTCTGGAACAGCATCCCGACGTTGCGTCGATGCACGGGAACATCCGTCATCCTCTTGTCATTCACGAAGACGTCGCCGGATGTCGGGCGGATCAGCCCCGCGATCATGCGGAGGCAGGTCGTCTTGCCGCACCCGCTCGGACCGAGCAGCGCGACCATATGGCCGGGCTCGATCATGAGCGAGACGTCGTCGACCGCAACGGTGCGGTTATATTCCTTGCTGAGGCGGTCAAGCCTGACTTCGGAAGACCTCATGGCACCTGTCCTAGCTCGTAAACACCTGATTATAGCGCTCCAGCCACGGGCCGCGGCGGGGAACGATGAACTTCCAATCCGGCGTGAACAGTCCGAGATCGGTCGCCTTGGTGTCGGGATAGGCCAGGAACTTGGCCGTCTCCGGCTTGAAGTCGATGCCGCCGACCGAGGGCGCGCTGAGCGTCTGCTCGGACAGCATCTTGGCGACCGAGGGCTCCAGAATGCGGTTGATCAGGGCACAGGCGAGCTCGGGCTCAGGCGCATTCTTGACCAGAGTCATGCTGTTGATGCCGGTGAAGGCGCCTTCCTTCGGGAAGGTCATGTCAATCGGCATGCCCTTCGCCGTGTGCGGATAGATCGCCTTCGAGTATTCGATGCCGCCGATCGTCGCCTGGCCCTGGGCCACCTGGAGCACCTGTGCCTCGCTGTCGTAGATCGTCAGGACATTGGGCTTGAGAGCGGCGAGCTTGTCCCAGCCGCTATCGACCAGATATTGCGCCTCCTGCAGCGGCTTGCCGGTCGTGAGCGCCGTGGCCACGATGAGCATCAAGACGCTCTGGGTGTTCTTGGGCGTGTTCAAGAGGATCTGCTTGCGGTATTTCGCGTCGAAGATCTGCTCATAGCTCTCGAGCGGCTTCGTCACCTGCGGATTGATGAACATGGCCGCGCTCGAGATCGAGAATCCGACGCCGTAGCCATCCTCGAACAGGTACCGCTTATAAACCTTCTCGAGGTTGGGAATTTTCCCGGCGTCGAGCTTGTCGATCAACCCTTCCTGCTTGGCCTGGGGGATGCCGACATCGTCCATCATCATCATGCTGAAGCGCGGCGTGTCGCGGGTCGCGCGCAGAGCGGCGATGTTGGAGAGCGTCGCGCCTTCGATCGTGAAGACGCGGCACTTGAACTCGGCCTCGAACTTGGGAATGACCTCCTTCTGGATAAGCTTGCCCAGCGCGGAGTTGTAGACGCCGACGTGCAGTTGCTTGGCGTCCTGCGCCCACGACCGGCTGATGATCGTCGGGAAAGCAACCGCGGATGCACCGGCCTTAATGAGAGTCCTACGTGTCAGCTTCATGGGTCCAATCTCCATCTAACCAATGCACATCAGGCAGCCAGCGCGCGGCGAAGGCCGACCAGTTTCTCCAGCAGCAGCACGCCGACGATCGCCATCAGGATGATGATCGTCGACATCGCCGGCACGGAAGGGTCAAAGACGTTGACCAGTTGCCGCATCAGGACGAGCGGCACGGGCGAGTATTCGGAGTTCGCCAGCCACATCGTGACCGGGTAATTGTCGAAGGACACCATGAAGGCGAACAGCCCGCCGGCGGCGACGCCCGAGGCGATCTGCGGCAGCGTCACGCGCCAGAAGGTGGTCAGCCGGTTCGCGCCGAGGGTGCGCGCGGCGTCCTCCAGGTTCTCATCCACGAGCTGGAGGCTGGTGACCACGGTACGGATGACATAAGGCGACGTCACGACCACATGGCCGATCAGGAGGTTGAGGCGCGCATCCTGCGAGCCGAGCCTGGTGAGGACCTGAAGCAGCGCCAGGCCGGTGACCAAGGCCGGGAAGATCAGCGGCGACAGCAAGAACCCCTTGATCGCGGCCAGACCAAAGAACTTGCCGCGCACCAGCGCGAAGGACGCCGGCACGCCCAGCAGCAGCGAGCCCGCGGTCGTGCCGAGCGCAAGGAGGATGCTCAGCCTCATCGCCTCGAGGAAGTCGCGGTCCTGGAGAACCTTGGCATACCATTTCAGCGTGAAGCCCTGCGGCGGGAACGTCACGAAATAGGAATCAGAGACTGACACCGCCATGACGAGGAGCAGCGGCGCCAGGATGAACAGCATCATGCCGGCGGTGATGGTGTAGAGAATAAAGGCGCCGAAGCCGGAAAACCGCTCGTCCATCACTCGGCCCTCCTGAGACGCCGGCCTTCCAGAAGCCACATCGAGACGCCGTTCACCGCGAGGACCAGGCCGACGAGAACGACGGCGATCGCAGCCCCGAACGGCCAGTCGTAAACGACGAAGATCTGCTGCTCGATCAGATTGCCGAGCATGACCGCCGAGGCGCCGCCCAGGATCGCCGGAATGACGAAGGAGCCGGCGGTGAGTGAAAAGACCAGGGTAAAGCCCGCGACGAAACCGGGCATGCTCAGCGGCAGCGTCACGCGGAGGAACACCTTCCACCATGGCGCGCCCAGCATCCGGGCAGCATCTTCGAGGTTGGGATCGATCTTGCCGAGCGCCGAGGCCAGCGGCAGAACCATCATCGGGAAGAACACGTGCAGGGATCCGATGACGACGGCGGCCTCGGTGTAGAGGACCGATATCGGTGCGTCGACGACGTGCAGCGTCATCAGGATCCAGTTCAACATGCCCTTCGGACCGTTCTGAAGCACCAATTGCCAGCCGTATCCGCGCACGACGACGCTGACGATCAGGGGCGCGATGACGATCAGGGTGATGATGCGGGTGACCATCGGACGGCTCTTGACCATCACGAGGGCGACGGGATAGGCGAGCACCGTCGCAAGCAACGAGGTGATGATGCTGATACGCAGCGTCGTCCAGAGGACGCGCGCGTAGAGCTCGACGTTGACCAGACGGGCGTAGTGCGCGAGCGTGAACGGACGGCCAATGATACCGCGGCTGTCCTGGGTCTGAATGCTTGAGAGCAGCAGCCCTAGCGCCGGATAGAAGAAGAAGTACGTGAGGAACGCCAGCATCGGGATGGCGAGAAGCCCGACCGGGAGAGCGAGACGCCACCGCGATGCCCGCCGGGTTGCCGGTGGAGCTTGAACACCTAAGACTGCCACCGCATCGTTGCTGGTGGTCATCGCTGGCCGTCCTCGACTGCGCGATACCAAGGCATACCCCTCTGCTGCACAAAGCTTATGCGTCGGCATCCTACAGGACCAAGAACATCTTCGTTTAGGGGCATCAGGATGGATTATGACAATTGGTTCGGCATACTGCTCCGATCTTGGCCGATGAATGCCGCGTGATGCATCTTTCGCACTGCACCAGGCGAGCCGCCATCCCGATGCGCGGTCAGCGCAGGCCTTCGCAAAAACTGGCGATGCGTCGGCAGCCCTCCTTGAGTGATTCGGTATCGGTCGCGTACGAAATCCGGAAGTACGGGCTCATGCCATAGGCGCTGCCCGGGACAGCCGCGACATGATGTTCTTCCAGCAGAGCCGCAATGAAGTCGGCATCGGTATCCAGCCGTCGGCCGGCCTTCGTGGTCTTGCCGATGCAGCCCGCGATGTTTGGAAACACGTAGAAGGCGCCTTGCGGCTTGTGGCAGGTGATACCCGAAATCTGATTGAGCAGCTTGACCACCAGATCGCGCCGGTCGCGATAGATGTCAGCGCGCTCCTTCAGGTAGTCCTGCGGTCCGTCCAGGACCGCGACGGCCGCCGCCTGGCTCACCGTGCAGATTCCACCGGTCGCCTGACCGTGGACGTTGTTCATCGCCTCAATCAGGTCCTTGGGACCGCCACAATAGCCGACCCGCCAGCCGGTCATGGCGTAGGCCTTGGACGCGCCGTTCACTGTCACGACGCGATTCTTCAGCTTCGGCTCGACCTCTGCGATGGTGTAGAACTCGAAACCATCATAGGTGAGATGCTCATAGATGTCGTCGGTGAGAATCCAGACATCGGGGTGCTTCAGCATGACGTCGGCGATCGCGCGCATCTCTTGGCGCGTGCAGGCAGCCCCGGTCGGGTTGTTGGGAAAATTCAGGATCAACCACTTCGTTTTAGGCGTGATGGCCGTCTCCAGATCCGCGGGGCGGAGCTTGAACTGGTTGTTCTCCGGGCAAGGCACCGCGATGGGCGTCCCCTCCGCAAGGAGAACGATGTCGGCATAGGTGATCCAGCCCGGTGTGGGAATGACGACCTCGTCGCCGGGATTGCAGGTCGCAAACAGCGCGTTGAAGATGATCTGCTTGCCGCCATTGGCGATCAGGATCTCGTCGAGGCCGTAGTCGAGATTGTTCTCGCGTTTGAACTTGCGCTGGACCGCGGTACGCAGCGCGACAGTTCCCGGCTGCGCCGGATACTTGGTATCGCCTGCGAGGGCGGCCCGATGTGCGGCCTCGATCGCGTGCGGCGGCGTCGGAAAATCGGGCTCGCCGGATGACAGACCAACGATCTTGACGCCGGCGTCCCGGAGCTCGCGCGCCTTGTCCGTCATCGCCGCCGAGGCCGACACCTTCACAGTCTTGAGGCGGGTTGCGAGTTCAGGCATTGTCTGCTCCACTTCTCATCTCTTTCAAACGTGCGGCCTCGGATCGGCTCGCAAATCGCAATTCGCCGACGACCTGGAACGTGGGTACGACCTCGATCGTCGCGACGTTCATCCGCGCCGGCGATCCGACCGCGAACGCAATGGCATCGGCGATGTCTTCGGATTGAAGTGTTTCGAACGCCCCGACGAAGCGGGCATCCGGATTGTCGGCAGCGTTCTGGTTCTGGAAGATGCTCGTCGCCACACGCCCGGGTGAGACTTCGGTGACACGAACGCTGGTGCCGTAGAGATCGACGCGCAATTGCTGCGACAGCGAATGAACGCCGGCCTTCGTCGCGTGATAGGCCACGGATGAGTTGAATGTCGTGGCGTTCTCGCCGAATGCATAGTGGCCGGCGATCGACGAGACATTGACAACGTGGCCGCGGTTGCGCCGCGCCATACTGGGTGCGATCAGCCGCGTCAGGTGCAGGACCGCCCGCAGATTGACGTCGACCAGCGTGTCGACATCGTCAGGCGCGGTATCCAGGATGGTGCCGCGCCGCGACTGGCCGGCATTGTTCACGAGAACATCGAATTCAGCCGAACTCGCAAGGCGCTTCAAAGCGTCGAGATCGTTCACGTCAACCGCGCATGCGTGACATCCGGTCTCAGCTGATAGGCTGGCCAGCCTGCGAACGTCGCGCGCCAGTGCGTGAACCTCAAGCCCCTCGGCGCGGAGGCGACGAACCGTTGCAGCCCCGATACCGGAGGACGCGCCCGTCACCAACGCCGTTCGGTAGTCCGAAAATCCCATTCGCAAGGCTCGCTTGCCGTCAGCCAGAGCGGCGGAAAGCTACGTGCAGGGATTGGCACCCGCATACAGCGGATTTGTTCTGCCCTCATAAGGACATCCAATATCCCCCAGCCGAAAGTCGTCCGGCGTGCGAGCCATAAGCACAACCGATGCAGGCAGAGTGAATTTCTCTTACTCGTCACCGCGCGCATCCGCCTACATTTTGCGATGCGCTTCGCTCACCCATGGGAGACGGACTAGTGTTGGAAGTCGGCAATCGGATCGTCATGGTCTCCGGGGCTTCGCGCGGCATCGGACGCGCCGTCGTCGACCGGCTGCTAGAGTCGGGCTTTCGCGTATCGGCGGGGCTTCGCGATCCGAGCCGCCTCGTCGAGAGCGAGAGGCTCATGACGCACTACTATGACGCCGAAGACGTCAAGAGCCCGATCTCCTGGGTCAACGCAACGGTCGCGCGGTGGGGCGGCGTCGATGCTATGGTCAACGCGGCCGGCATCAATCCGAAGGTCCGTGTCTCTGATGAGGGCGAGAACGAGCTGGATGAGATGTGGCGCGTGAACGTCAAGGGTCCCTTGCGCCTCGTGAGAGCCACCCTCCCCCATCTGGCCGTGTGCGGTCATGGCCGGGTCGTCAATCTGGGATCGCTAGCTGGCAAGCGCGTCGGAAGCAACGTTGGTTACGCGATGACCAAGTTCGCCGTCGTTGCACTCACCCACGGCATTCGCCGCGAAGGACGCGCGGCGGGAATTCGGGCGACGGTCGTCTGCCCGGGTTACGTTGCGACGGACATGACGCTGAACGACGACGAGATCCCGCGCCACGAGATGAGCCAGCCGGGCGACATCGCACGCTTGGTGGAAACTGCGCTCATGATGCCGAACAATGCGTCGGTCTCCGAGATGCTCGTGCACTGCCAGTTCGAACCGATGCTATAGGCCCGGCCGGAACGGTTATCATATGGCAGAGGTTGACCCGAACGGCAACCCAAGAACTGCCGCGCTGCATTTCGTCTTCGTTTAACTTTCCGCCACCTCAACGCAGCGGATGCGCAGATCTATCTTGTGCCCGCACCGGCCGGTCCCACGTGCTTGAGCTCGCTCGTACGTTCGCAGATCGGATGCGGCCCACTTCCGGGGCCTGCCCACCAAAAATCTGCCGGCATCATCATCACAGGGCATGCAATGAGCAGCAGCATGCTGAGCATCATGGTGCTGCTGATGATGGGCGGGATATACCGGTACCATTGTTGCCGAACTGGCTGCTAGGCTCGCGCAAAATTATCTTTCTTGGCGAACAGAGGCGCCGCGCTGTCGAGCACCTCTTTCGGAAGCATCCTCAATTGCTCTGCGTCGAACGGGAGGTGAGTGAGATAGTTCGCCACCAGAGCGCCTACGGCTCCAGCCTGCGCTGCATCTCGTTGGAGTTTTAGCGCCTCCCTGTCCGGCCGACGGGACAGCCATAGTTTACGGGCGGCCCAAACCCGCGGGTCGGGAGCCACGATACGCACCGGTTCGCCTTTTTCGTCGATGGCCACCGCCTCGAACGCGGGGGCATTCTGCAGCCAATCGAGGCCTTCGATCTGCACAGCGGCTAGATCTTCCGGGTCTAGGCCGATCTTGTCTGGAGCCTTCTTCCAAGGTGGGCTCCGCATTGGCTTGATCACATCGACGAGATAGCCATCCCGGTTTACGGCACGGAACGTCTGCTTGGCACGTTCGAAGCTGGTATCCACTCGCTTGAGTATCTTCATGAGCGATGATTCAGAGACGTCGTCGTCCGCGACGAACGTAAGGCCGCCGCGTGCGTCGAACAGCAGATCGAGGTCTTCCGTCGTAGCCAAGCCTGGATCGAGTCTGACGCCGGAAGAGGCCTCGTAACCGTAGATCGCGTTCGTCCCAAGAATCCGAATGCCGGAACCCAGAATTCCGAAGCCGTCGAGCGCGCGCATGATCCGCGCTCCCAGCAACGGCACGCGGCCCAAGCCGAGCGCACGATTGACCGCGGCTTGCCGTTCCAGGGTATCGCGCAAATTCTTCACCCTGTTTTCTGCAGCAGCACGTTTCGCTTCGAAGTCCGCCTTCATCTTTTCAGTTTCGGGGGAACGCGCGCCCAGCGAGGCCTGCTTCCGGACGCCTGCGTTGTTGTAGTAGCTGCGGACGAGGTACTGGCGGCCTTTCGACTCCGCCCAAGTCAGGGAACCCCGATGAGCATTGTAGGCCTCCTTTGCGTCCCGTAGGGCCTGGAACCGTTGCTGACTATTGATCACCTCTCGGCGCTGGTCATTGTTAAGCTCTTGAAAATCCATGGTTTCGACGACCCTAACTAATTTTAGACCCCACTGTTGAAACTGTATTTATCCTTAAATATCAATAGTTTCAACAGTTCAATCGAAAGTTCAGGCCAGGTGTTGAAACAGCAACCCGTCGGCCCCTTGGGAGACAGATATTTCTTTCGTTTATGCGCTTATTGCGTCTAGTTCGAATGGTGCTTTCATACCGCCCATCGAGAATCACCGTGCCAGCCTGTGCCCAGGAGCTAGGGGTTGACCGGCTGCCTCCGCCAGCGAGAAGGTGGCCGCCAACCAGCTTCGTCAGATGCTGGGGTCCCATGCTCATGGCGGCGTAAAGCTGCGTTTGCTCCAGGACGAGCACAAGAAGCCTACTGAGATCACCCTGCCCCCCAAGCCTATCGTGCCTGCTGATGGAATTGTTGCGGCAAATCGTGCGTGGCGATGCGGTGTCGCTTGTGCCCGTGCATGAGATGCTGACGACGCAGCAGGCAGCGGATAACCTGAATGTTTCGCGTCCGTTCCTGATCTCACTTCTGGAACGAGGTGACATGAATTACAGAATGGTGGGCCGTCATCGCAGGATCAGGGCAGAAGACCTGTTTGCCTATAAACGCGTGCGGGACAAGAAACGCAGCAAGGCTCTTTCCGACCTCGCCGAACTGGACGCCGAGAACATGTAGAGCTTGTTTGCAAATCGATTTACTGCACTTGGCCGCCTGCACTTGCGAGCACAGGAAGCCGCGGAGCTGCAGGAGACAGTTGACCTGCTGAGCCCGTACGTCGAAGCTCTCCAGGGCTAGTGCGAGTATCGGCACTACGGCCAGACCCGGTAGCAGCAGCGCATCATGCTGCCGGGCATCGGCATTTCCGAGTGGACGACCTGAAGGCAGATATGGTGCGAGCAAGCAAGAAAGTCGAACCATGTTGCTTCTCAATCAGCACAATGAACACGGCACCTCCCTGGCTTCATCGGATGCAGAAATATTGAGCGTCGAAGCCGCTCGCGAAGTGGAGCGGTTTCTACGCCATCGCGCTGGCCACAAAGAGACTCCACTCGTCTCTCTGCCGGGCCTTGCTCGTGAGATCGGCGTGGCCTCGATCCACATAAAAGACGAGGGCCATCGGCTCGGGCTTGGCAGTTTCAAAGCCTTGGGTGGATCCTATGCCGTGATCCGGCTGGTCTTGGAGGAAGCAACTCGGCGGCTCGGCCGAGCTGTTGACGTCTCTGAGCTTCAGACACCTGACGTGATGGCCGTGGCTCGGGAGATGACGGTATCCTGCGCCACCGATGGAAATCATGGCAGGTCCGTCGCGCAAGGCGCCCGACTCGTTGGCGCGAAATGTGCCATATTCGTTCACTCCGGGGTCAGCGATGAACGTATCGACGCAATCGCCCGTTTTGGTGCGCAGATGATCCGGGTCAACGGCAACTATGACGACTCGGTCGTAGAAGCATCCCGAGTTGGCGCAGAAAAGGGTTGGATCACGGTCTCTGATACGTCCTGGCAGGGCTATGAGCGTATCCCCGGATTTGTAATGCAGGGATATACCGCACTCTTGAGTGAAGCACTGCGACAGCTCGCCAAAATCCCGACCCATGTCTTCGTCCAGGCCGGGGTTGGCGGAATCGCCGCAGCGGTAGCGGGACATCTTTCGGTTCTATTCGGCAACAACCGTCCGTTCTTTACGGTTGTCGATCCCTCGCGTGCAGCGTGCCTCTTCGAGAGCGCTCGAGCTGGCCGTCTGGTCAAGGTGCCTCATGAGCGGCCGACGGTGATGGCGATGCTCGAGTGCTATGAACCTTCGCTCGTCGCTTGGCGCATCCTGTCGCGTGCAGCGGACGCCTTCATGACTGTCGACGAGGAGGACGCAATAAATGTTATGAAGCGCCTTGCAAACCCCAGAGATGGAGACCCCGCTATTGTTGCAGGAGAAAGTGGCGGTGTTGGTCTTGCAGGGTTGCTGAGGGTTGCTTCTGACCGCACATTGCGTGGCAGGATTGGCCTTGGACAAGATGCACGGGTATTCTTAGTTAATACCGAGGGCGCGACCGATCCCAGCCTCTACGAGGAGCTGGTTGGTGCGCCCCCAGCGCAAGTGGCGGCCGAAACTGACCGGACCAAATACAGGTCAACAGACCTTATGTCTTAAGCAATCTGACAAGCTCACCGCGCGCTTAGAGTTCGTCGCGAACGCCGTCCAGATATGCTTGCCGTCCGGCGCTCAGCCTCTCCCACCTCAGGCGCTGCAATTGCGCTAAAACCCGCTTTGTCTCTCAAGTCCCGGTCTTCGCCCAAGCGTTTTCGATCATGTTGGCGGCACGTGGCCGGCATTGTGAAATAGCTCACGTAGCGCCTCCGACCTGAATCACCCTGAAGGCCTGAAACGCCCATCAGTTCCGCGAAAGGACATGCGGGTGCTCAAGCTCATTTTGAGATCTCAAAACCTAACAGACCGATGCTGCATAGGGGATGATTCATGCGCAATCATGACCTTGTCTCGGGCATAGCAACGCGAAGCCGGGCGCAGTCAGTGCCAGTCGACTCTGCGGCACACCGTGTAAAGTCTGTAAAGTCACCAGAATTCAGAAGATCTATGCTGGCGACCGACCGCGGCGGCGGCGTGAACTACGCGGGACACCCAAGCCGAACTCGCGGACGCTCTTGGAATTTCGGCTGGCTATCTGAGCCAAATGGAAGGAGATCAAAGGCCGATCACGCGCAAGCTACTAATGCGCCTCAGCCGTCTGCTCGGTATTTGATCGAATTATATCGCGGCTGACGATGAGTTGCGTCTCGCGAGCAAACGCGCGTGGCACAGAATGCTTCGGGTGCCGCGAGCCGCTTCCCTATGATGAGGTCCGGAATTGGGTTGGATGGAAGCGAATTATTTCGATGCGCTTGATCATGCCGCCCAAAGACTCGCTGAGAGACGAAACTTCCATCCCGAGAACCACAGTGGAGACTTCATCAAGTTTCTGCGCGACGCGTATGGGATCCGCAAGGCGCAAGCTCCAGAGGATCTTGACAAGGGCATGATCTGGCGCGTTGATAACAACGCCAAGACAGTTTTTCTATCCGGAGATGCCCGCGTAGAAACCGGCTGTTCTGGATCGCTCACGTCATCGGCCTCCTGGAACGGCGAGAGAGCATCGAGCGGCAGATCAGACAGGCAGCTTAAGCAACGAGGAAGCCGCACCGCTAGCACGTTCGCTCTCGCCAACTGCTACGCCGGCGCACTGCTCATGCCGTACGAAGCCTTCTTCACCACCGCGCGCTGGGCGCGGTACGACTCGAACGACTTCAACGACGCTTCGGAGCGAACAGGTCTTCCACCGCTTGAGCACACTTCAACGTCGGAACTCTCCGGGAATTTCCGTTGTATTTTTTTTAAGACCGACATCGCCGGAAATGTGCTGAACCGTAGCAGCGCCACGCGCTTTCGGTTCGCCGTTTCGGAGGCCCCTGCGCCGTCTGGAACGTGCACCGATCGTTTTCGCATCATGGCCGCATCCTGGTCCAGTTGGCCGCCACGCCGGAGAGCCTGCGAACGCTCGATTTGTCATCACTGGGCGCTACCGCCGATTGGACACCCGCTTGACGTCAGTACAATCGAAAGAGGTCGTGCCATATCAAATCAACACCAAAGTTCCGCGAACCAGCGGCAGCAGATGATGACGCAAGAGCAACAACGGCGGCTTCGGCAATCGGTTGCGCGTGGATGTGGACGTGTGTATCTGTAGTCAAGTTGAGAGCTAGCGCACGACAGGCTAACCGCATCCAAGAGTCCGCCGGGCTTGCAGGAGCAAGGAGGCCCAGGAATTCAGACGTGGGCCTTCTTTGTCCCACCCAGGCCTGAGCCGGGGGGCTCCGGACCGCAACAAGAGGCAGCCATGTTCGGAAACCAGACTTTCCTCCTATTCTTGGCAGCGGCGCTGCTTGTGGCGATCACGCCAGGACCGGGTGTTTTCTATATCGTCGCGCGAACACTTGCCGGCGGCAGGGGCGAAGGTTTGGCGTCCAGCGTCGGTCTGGGTCTCGGTGGGCTTGTGCACGTACTGGCTGGCGCGGTCGGCCTCTCCACCCTCGTCATGGCGAGCGCGGAGGCTTTCACTTTGCTGAAGATCGCGGGAGGCCTGTATCTCGTCTGGCTGGGAATCAAAACATGGCGCGAAGCGCGTATCGGCGAACCGACCGACGTCCACACAACCGGAGCGCGTCGAGCCTTCCGTGAGGGCATCGTCGTTGAGGCGCTCAACCCCAAGACGGCCGCTTTCTTTCTCGCATTCATCCCGCAGTTCGTCGATCCATCGGCGAACGTTGCCACTCAATTCATCACTTTGGGCCTCATCTCCGTCGCACTTAATACGGGCGTAGATCTAATTGTCACCTATTGGGCCGCGAAAGCGAGAGCTGGATTTGCAAAGCGACCGTCGTTCATTGTCAAAACGCGACAGGCGTCGGGTGCTGTCATGTGCGGCCTGGGAGCGACGTTGCTGTTGGCTCGTCGCACAAGTTAGCCTTCCAGGCTCGCAAATCGCCGCCGCGTTTCAGCATCGGGACGCTCCGTGCTCCGCTCTCCAATAGGGAGACCGTGGGAAACGTGCCGGTGTTCGAATCATAACGGTCTTCTGGAGCAAGCTCCGAAAGCAGCCTTGTTGTGTCCGTGAGTTCGGACAATAGATCTTGTACCCCGCTCCAGTTAAGGCGGATCTCCTCTACCAATGGCCCAGCCATGCGTAGGGCGAGGGGCAAGCCATCAAGATCAAAACGAGTTGCCGGGCCTCGGCGGCGTGTGCGTTTAGGAACGTGGGTGCGACGTACTTCAGCAATTCGAGGCGACACTCTCAGGCCTCGGAATCCCGGGAATTTGCGTTCTGTCGTATTGAGACTTGCACCCCGTTGCTCGTCCCCGCGCCATTCTCGTCCGGTCCGATCGCTTCGAGGACGCTGGAGAGGCGGCAAAGCGCCTAAAGAGCAGGAGATGAGCCGGCGCGATCTCGCCGGCCGAGATTCGTCACCGGAACCATGGTGCAATGTCCGGTTTCCCGTCGACAGCCGATATCGCGACGCCTCGTTTCTTGCTCAGCTTGGGGCCAAAACTAGCCTCACGCGCTGGCGCGGCTTCCACTTGAAGCAGAACGAGCTTTGGTATCTGGGGGCCGCATCAATCCGGTGTGGTCGCGCGCAGGATGGGTAAATTGACCTTTGCCCGCATAGGCTGCGGTACCCCATACATGCAAGAGCGCCAGAGCCACTCGACAGGACCGAACCGATAGCGGCCCAGCCACCACGCGCTGAACACCACCTGCGCGACATACACGAAAATGCCGATCGCCAGTGTCGCGGCCACGTCGAGGCGGCCAAATTGGCCTAGACCATAGCCGTAGAAGATCCAGCCGCAGATCACAGATTGCGCGAGATAGTTGGTGAGCGCCATGCGGCCAAGCGGCGCGGCCCAGCCCAGCATCCTCCACCCGGCCCAGAGGTTCACAGCGGCGATGACTGCGGCCGCATAACCCAGGGCCAACACGACCGCCCCCAGCTGTTCTACCGAAAAATGCGCGCGCCCGAGCGACGGCCAATCGAAGAGCTCCTGTCCTGCTGCCGCGAGACTCAATCCGGCGCCGAGAAGAATGCCAAAGGTTGCGACGACGAACAGCAGTCGCCGGCTCGCCGAAGCCCAACGCAAAACCCCGCTGCGCCACGCGAAGGCGCCGACCAGGAACAGCGCGACAGTGCGCGGCAAGGCCATGACCTGCAGCGGAAGAATCACCGTCACCTCGCGGATCCGGAACGCGAGCACATCGAAAAATCCGCCCGTGCCGTAGGCACGCGTCGCGTCCGCGGCAAGAGCGGCCATCCCGGCCGCATCCGGCAGCGGCACGATCGGCGATAGCACCGGCATGGTCACGTAGAGCCCTAGGAGCAGCAGGGCTCCACCCGCCATGAGCCACCGCGCGCCGCCAAGGAAGGGCAGCACCACGAAGCCCGCCAGCGCATAATGGACGAGAATGTCGCCGCTCCAGATCAGATGGAGATGCACCAAGCCAATCCCCAGCAACACCACCAGCCTGCGCGCGAGCAAGATCATGCGCCGTGGATTGCCGGCAAGCCGCTCGAATTGGATGGCGAGGCCGACGCCGAACAGCAGCGACAACAGCGCAATCGCCTTGGAGTCGACGGCGACCGTCAGCACGGCCGCCACCGCCCGGTCCAGCGGCCCCGCCGGCTCCGCGTTCGGCAAGTACGACCCGAAGATGGAGACCCGAAATATGGTCACGATGTTCATGGCCAGCACGCCGAGCAGGGCCAAGCCCCGCAGGGCGTCAATCGCGTCGAGTCGCTCCGACGGGCTCACAGGCTTTGCAAGCGTGTCACTCGCCGGCGCGGTTCGCGAGGCGATGCTTCCGCCGGTCATTGCAGGACGCTCCAATTTCCGATGGAGAGATTTAGAATGCCGCGCCGTGCCGCATCAAACTACCTGAATTGGGGGGCTGACTCGAACCGTGACAAATTGATTTACTGCCAATGCGCGACGAAAGATTTTCTCTCACAAAAACTTCAATTGGCATACGAGCGCGAATGGCGGTTGTTGGGTCCGCGCGGCCGTCTTGAAATAGCCGGCGAAAGACTTGTGTCCGAATTATATCTGGGTTCTCGCATTGCACGACCTCATAAGAGGAGGATTTTGGCTGCACTTGCACCTATCGGTGTGCCCATATTCGAAATGAATATTACTGACTATTTGCATCAATGGGTCGAGGCACGCATCTAAAGCCGTAGCCTGAACTCCCAACGTAGAGAACGCGTGTCGTCTCAATGCAAGTCAGGAGCAAAGCAACGACCGCTTCGGGTCAAAGCGGCCCCTATCCGCACCACGAAATGCAGGCGCGACACCCATTGCAGAGCCCGCGCAGACACCACGGCGAGATGCGGGTCACAAGCAGCGGTCGAAGGGAGCACGGCTTCGCGTCCGGCTGCCGCCGATAGTACGATGGTCTCAGGCCTTGTTCGGCTAATGGCCGGGTTTACTCGCCTTCACTCCTCTCAGGGCAGTGATTTGCTGTCGACCAGGACGATGGTCTCAAAGATCGACCCGCCGTTATCTCGGACCCTGACTGAAAGTCGACCTTTCCGGCGCCGAGCGAGGAACTCTCGCGCAGCCTCGCCGAGCGATAGGCAAGCTTCAATATCCCGGAGCTCGGTCCCTTCACCGTCTTCGTGAATGGAGCAGCTTTCGTGATGATCGAACTAGAACTTTTCATGATCGGCATCAAAGACCGCAATCGGCGTTCCTAACGCTCCTATTGAATACCGCGGCTTTAACCTGGATCGGATTTGTTCCGCGGCGTCCGTCCACTTCTCTTAAGGGTGCCAACGGATGTGCGCGGCATTGATCAGCATTGCGGCCGCGACCAAAAGAGCCGCCGAGCCCGCGAAGAAATGCAGAATAGCCACTCGGCAGATTCTCCTCAGGAGTTCCCGCGCTCCCGCGGAACCAGGAGCGTTGCCAACAGCACCAGCACGGTGGGTAAAAGGAAGGTACCGGAACTGATTTCGATTGGTCTGCGGCTTATGATTCATCGTAGCCGATAAGTCCGACGGACGCATTCAACCGAGATAACTATCCGCTTCCTCAGGGACTGCATCGACGAGATTGGCGGATGTCGGCAACGGGTGTTGGCCGTGTGAGAACGCGAAGACGCTTGAGCGCGATAGATGAAGTTATTCGTCCGAGCCCGTTCTGGGCTCAAGCTCGCAGCGCCTTCAACTTTGATGGCGAACTGAAGAATGTATTTTAGTCGTGTTTCGATCCTTCGCGGATTCACACAGCCAGCGTCAAAAGGCGAAGAACTCAGGTTGAGCAAATCTGGTCCGATCTGGCTCAACAAGACTTCCACCCCCGAGGCGCGACTTCGCAGATCGGCCAAGAGCTGCTCTCCGTCCTCCACCCGCGATCTACCAGTTTAGCGAACCGACGGAACTTTCCCGATCGACTGCGTCGCTGCTGACTTCCGGTCGCGCTGGATGCCGATCGCGTTCAGTAACCGCGCGACGCCGATCATCATCAGCACTCCGGCAACACTAACCACGATCTGCATCGCAAGCCCCGCCGAGAGGTCGAGCAGTGCAAGCTGGCTGGCGAGCGCCAGAAGGACGCCGAGACAATAGATCGGCAGCGAATTCTCGCCACAGCACTTCGCGCAGCGCAGCACCGGCGTCGATAGCCCCTCCCAATCCCGCGAAATGAACCGTAACGCCACAATTGCATAAGCCACAAAGTGCAGCAGCCGTATCGGACTGAGATTCGATTTATCCAGTGGAAATGACAGGTCCGTCAAACTTTGCGAGACCAGCGGCTCGATGCTCCAACTCCGCGCAAGCACCAGGCCGAAAGCTAGATAGAGAACGGCCAGAACAAGCGCCAAGCGTGACATCATCCAGGGCCGGAATTTCTCTCCCTCAATGACGCACCATGCGCCCAGCACGATCAGAAGCTGCCAAGCCACCGGATTGAAGAACCAGACGCCGTTGGGCCAGGCGGACACTCTCCAACCAAAGATGTGCACGAGCGCGTAGAGCAACAAGGACATGCCAAGGGTGAGGTTCGGCGCTCGCAGCAGCAACCACAGCAGCGGCGCGAACAGCACGTGGAAAATCATGAAAACCGGTAGGACGTCAGTGTTGACAGGCCGGTATTGCAGGATTGCGGCGTGCGCAAGCGTCGCGCCCGGACGTTCGAGCAGAATTCGCGTATTGCTCCCGTCGGCGAGGTCATCGCTGCCCGCAAGGTAGACCAGGATGGCGCAGGCGAGTGTAAGCAGTAGAAACGCCGAATAGATGTCCCATCCCCGGCGCAGCGAGCGGCCGATCATGCCGCTCCAGCCCTCGCGCTCACGCGCCCTGCCGTAGGCCAGCGCACAGGTCACGCCCGAGAGGAACATGAAGATCTCGGCGGCATCGCAGAAACCGTAGTTGCGCGGTGTCAGCCAGCTTCCAATGTTATTAGGAACATGATCGAGAAAGATCCACCATAACGCGATCCCGCGGCAGACATCGATACGCAGATCACGGCCGTCCGCTCTGAACTCCGGCGGAGTTTCGCCGAACAATCGCGTCGAGGTTTGACTTCGATCATCCATCTGTTGGCCCGCGCTCGCGCCTCATAGGGTCGATAACGCGCTCCAGCTATCCGATGGATGATGGAGGCTCCTTCGTCGCCCAGCTACTCCTCCGAGCGCCAGACTCGGCAGGATCATCGTCCTCCCAAGGCGCTTCCAGGATTTTGTCGCCAATGCCCCGTATCAAAAGTTGCTTTCGCATTTCGGTGAGGCGGGCCCGGCAGTACTCGCGATAAAGCATGTTGAGTATGGTGGACATGATCGAACCTCTTCCTGATCACCACGATTGACGTCCCATGTGACAGATTTCGACCATTTCATCCGGCAGCTAAGAAGGAACAGTGCCGGGGAGTGATTTGGGTCCGACGAACCTTAAAGGTAATGCGGCGATCAAGGCACGATAGGAGACCGGATCAGAGGACAGTGTTGTTCTGCAGAACTTCCGCCCGCGGGCCGATGAGGCCGATTAGTCGCGAGCAGTCCGATAAAGTTGAATCTGGTCTTGCAGCCAGGGGTGTTCAAACTGGATCCCATGGCAGCAATTTGAAATAGAGCAGTTACAATCATCTCCTCTTAAAGGAGATATTTGCACGTGGCATTTGCAATCAATAATTGTCGTAATTTTCTGGCCGCCACGTGAGCCAGTTCACATCAGCATCAATCACAGGTGAATGAGACTAGCAGACAAATGAACTAGCTTCTTGGAATCCTGCGTACCTGAGGGGACGGTCGGTGCGCGAATTGCAAAATACGGATACCGGTAGCTGTCCTGCCGCAGCATTTTCGCCCAGTGGCTTATCAAGGCTGGAGGTCCCCATGTCTACGGACGCAGCCAATTTCGTGTCGCATCGATTCTCGTCGCGCGAGCATCCGGAGCGAATGCGACTTCCACTATGGCGCGAGAGGTTTGTGCGGGGAATAGTTCACGTCGATATCGAACCTCTAACGAACGTTCCGTTTCAAGCCGACGCAACATTGCAAGCGCTCCGGGGTCTGCGCACGCTCGCACTGAAAGGCTCTCCCATGTGCTTCAAGCGTTTGCGGGCGAGCGTTGCTGACGGCGACGACTCAATCGGCCTAATTGTCTGCTTACCCGGCAAAACTCGCTTATCGCAGCGAGGCCGGGACATCGAGCTTTGCGCCGGCGACGCAACCTCGATTCTGCATTCGGAACCCGCTACCGTCACCTATATCGACGGAATGCTATTTGGTCTGGCGGTGCCCCGCGAGGCCCTTGCGCAGCGCGTGGCAGATATCGAGAGCCTCGCCATGCGGCCGATTCCGCAGAGAAATGAACCACTCCGCCTCCTCATGGCCTATCTGAAGTCAGCATTTAAGGAGGGGGCTCTGGCCGCCCCCAAGCTGCGTGATGCGATCGTAGCCCACACCTGTGATCTTGTTGCGCTCGCGGTCAGCGAGTGCGCTCCCTTGGGCGAGAGTGATGCGAGTGCGGTCGTGGCCGCGCGCCACAGCGCCGTACTCGACTACATCGCGGCACACTTTCAGAAGCCCGGGCTTAGCGTCGAGGAGGTTGCTCATCGCCAAGGCATTTCACCTCGCTATCTGCAGCGCCTGATGGCATTATCAGGATCATCGTTCACCGGGCACGTGAATGAGCTACGTCTCCAACTTGCGTTCAAACTGTTAACCGAGGCGCGCGCCAGCACGCAGCTGATTTCCGACATCGCGCTGGAGGTAGGCTTTTCGGATGTTTCGCATTTCAATCGCCTGTTCCGAGCTCGCTTCGGCGATTCGCCGCGTGGGATTCGCAGGGATACCGGCTAGAGCCACGTGCCCCTGATCGGCGCGTGCACGAGATCCTGTTAGCGAATGCCGGCATTGGGTCAAAGGCAGCGGTGGACGCCAAGTTAGATCGGCGTCCGATTTGCCCCTGACAGCCAATTCGCTTTAGGAACGACCAACCCGGCGGCCCATTGAAGATGAGGAACGTCAGTTCCGCGACGCGCTGGCGTGCCAGCACGTTAGTGCCGCAAGGGTACAGCCATGTACGACATGCAAACACACCTAGAGAAACTCCTCGCGGAGGCGGAGGAGTGCGCGCTTATCAGCAGACGCCACGCAGCCGACCAATCGAAGAAGGAGTTGTTTGCTGATCTCTCCTCGCACCTATTGGGGCTCGCCACCAAGGTGGAACGCGCCATCCAAGAGCGTCAGGACTGGTCTAACAGGTAGGTGCATCGGCGAGCCTTGCCTGCGTCTCGCACCTGACGCCCAGAGAGTAGGTCTAATCGCGACAGGCGATCGGTAGTCAATGATCAGGTTCTTCCCTTCAATCCGGCCATGATCGCGCAAGCTTCCCTGCCACACGTTTGAACAGCGGCAACTACATGGTCGCACCATCAAGATAGCCAATCCGGCGAGCGGCCCCTCTGCCCACCAACGCGCGGCGAGACAAGCAGTGCCGCACTAGTTGCCGGAGTTCCTAACTGGCTGCTCTGCTACGTCTCGGAGGGTGCGGACCTGCTCCGCCCGGCGCGCGAGCTCCTCATAGGTCTTAGCGACGTTACGCAAGCTTTTCCTTGTCTCAGGATGCTCGCAGTTGTCTGCCTTCGCCCGAAACTCCTCCGCTCGCATCTCCCAGTAGTGAGGCGAGTGCATACGCTCGATACCCATGACGCCAAATTTCCTGAATTGGTCGTTCATGCTGATTAATGTACATTCAGTCCAAGTGTTCGCGCTGCTACCCAGGGAACAGTTAGGTCGCTTCCTCAGCCTAGCGAGCAAAAGCGGTAGGAGCAGGATCGCGCCGGAGAGCCGGCCTGCGTCCGCTCCGGGTCTTGATTGTATCGCAACCTGTCGGAAGCAGATTGTTCCGAAAGGCAGGCGGCATGTCACCAGCGATGTTAGATCTTCGGGCAAGCCTCGCTCCGGGGCGCCACCTTTCATTGCCTGAACGTGAGGAAATCGCCCTTCTAAAGGTGCAAGGCCATTCTATACGGAGATCGGGCGCCGCTTGGGGCGGGATGCTTCGACGGTCTCCCGTGAACTGCGGCGGAACGTGGCCATCCGCGGCGGCGAGTTGGAGTATCGGACAACAACTGCCCAATGGCGTGCAGACCGATCTGCCCGCCGGCCCAAGCCCGACCAAGCTTGCGATCAACGAGCCTTGCGCACTTATGTGGAGTGGAGACTTGCCGGCGGCGTTGTAGCTCCTGCCGTTCGGTGGAACGGCCGCCGGCATGGCCGGCGAAAGGATCGACCATGGGCCAAGGCATGGAGCCCTGCGCAGATTGCCCGACGCTTGCCGATCGACTTGCCGGACGACAAGACGATGCGCATCAGCCACGAAGCCATCTATCAGGCTCTCTTCGTTCAGGGCCGCGGCGCAATACGCGCCGAGCTGACGGCCTGCTTACGAAGCGGACGCGTGTCGAGCGTGCCCAGGGCGCGCGTGCGCAGGCGGGGCAAGCGCTTTGTTTCACCGGAGATCCTGATCAGTGAACGCCCCGCTGAAGCGGCCGATCGAGCAGTGCCGGGACATCGGGAGGGGACCTGATCCTCGGTCTCGGCAGCTCGGCGATCGTCACGTTGGTTGAGCGCATGACGCGCTTCACAATGCTATTGCAGCTTCCCCGGTTGGCGGGGCATGGCGAAGCTCCTCGCAAGAAGAACGGACCTGCGCTTGCGGGACACGGGCGGAAGCGGTGCGTGACGCAATCTCGCGCACAATCATCACCTTGCCCGAAGAACTACCTCGAACGCTGACTTGGGATCAAGGCGCCGAAATGGCTCAGCACGACCGCCTCAAGATCGACGCAGGCATCCAGGTCTACTTCTGCGACCCGCAAAGCCGTTGGCAGCGCGGCACTAACGAGAACACCAATGGGCTGTTGCGCTTCCCGAAAGGCACAGACCTGAGCATCCACAGTGCCGACGAGATATCCGCTGTAGCAGCGGCCCTCAATGCCCGACCGACAAAGACGCTGGAGAACGCCGGCAGAAGCGACTGACGAACTACTGTCATGAGTGCAAAACAATTGGTGTTGCGACGGCCGCTTAAATCCGCCTTGCACGCCGCGGTCGGAGTGATGGATCAGGCTGCCCGGTGCCGGTCCCCGACCCGCGATGGCTTTTTCCAGCGCGGCGATGGCAAGCGAAGCATCGAGTGTCTCTTCGAAGGCCCAGCCAACAGGCTTGCGCGAGAACGCGACGAGAATGAGGGCGAGATAGGCGAAGGTTTTGGCCAAATGCACATAGGTGATGTCCGCGACCCAGATCTGGTCGGGTGCGGACGGCACCAGGCCGCGGGACGACGAGAAAGCCCGATGGCCGCTCCGTGGGCGGCTTCAGGAACGGCGTCTTGCGCTGCGCCAGCAGGTTATCTTCGCGCATAAGTCGCTGAACTTTCTTGGCGTTTACGACCATGCCTTGGCGTCTGAGGGTGGCTGTTACCCGTCACGAAAAAATCGAGGTCCATCTGCTGGCGGCCCACCAGCCGCTCGAGTTCGGCGATGCGGGCATTGGCAAGCGCGAGGGCGGAGCGCTTGTCGTCGTATGTCGCTAGCGGCTTGAGCTTGCGGGGACCAGGTTTGGGTCCGGGCTTCCGGTTGAAACCGTCCGGCCCATCGGCGTTCCAGGCTTTGATCCAGTCATGAAGAATCTTGCGGGAGATCCCAAGCTCGCGGGCCACAGGAAAGACGCCTTCGCCGCGCTCAAGCCGCTTGATCGCCTTCAATTTGTAAGCCGTCCGAAACTGACGCTTCTTTCCTCGTCCTGCCACAGGTCATCCTCGAAATGCCTGTCACTGTAATTATCGTGTCTCACTTCAGGGGTGCAGTCCAAAGTCTTGTCGAAGGCAGCTTCTCGTCGCCGGAGACGCTGCGGCTTGGTTGCCTAACTCTCGGTGAAGACCTTGGGCCCTTAAAGCGGGTGGCCGAGACGTCGAACCATGTATGATCTTAGCCTTGCCCTCTTGAAAGAGGTTGAGGACGTGTTCTTATCCGCGCGTGAGATTAATGGTGGAGATGCGGCGCGAGATCGCCATCATCGCTGCTGCTCCTTTCAGGGCGCAGGAGCGCGACTGGTCTCCCAGTGATCGATAGAAGCCGCGAGCCGGACATGATGTCAGTAGCTTCAGCCGTTAGACATCCAGTCAGCTAGGAGCGAGTGCCGTGGTGGCTTGAGAGCTTTACCGTGCTCCTGTGATCACGCGAAAGCGGGAAAGAGCCTGCTTGTCAGGCGGCACGGCAATCGGCTTAGCCTTGGTATCCCGCCGCGCAGTGCACTTGCAGTTTGGGCAGATGAAAAGGTGGGCGATCATCGGTTCGGGATTGTCTCGCACCAACTCAGATCGAAACCACCTCATGGAGAGGTGGCAATTCGGGCAACTTGGAACTTCGAAGTGCCCCAATGCGTCCTTCAGTCGATTCATGGTCGCCCCCCAGGTTGAAGGCAACCGTATCAGCAGCCATCCGATCACAAGCTATCAAATGATCGCCTAAACGGGACACCAAATTCAGCGGTCCCAGCGGGGCAGCTGGGCCATTAGCATGCTGCTATACCCCGGGGCTGGGAATGGGCATCAAAGTATAGCGACAACTGTTTGCCTGCCCCTTGTTCCCAAAAATGAGCCCGGGCAGAATGCCACGCCCAACGTACTCAGGCGAACAAGCCCTCAAGCGGCACGTGAGGTTGCAGAGCGGCCCATCAACTCGCCACGGGCGAAGGGCCACGCGGCATCTATGCCGCACGGCACTGCTTGCAAATGTCCAGCCTCACCGAATTCCGTCGCGAGCGGACGCTAGCAGATTCGCAATTTCGACCACAAAGTCAGCGGCCCGAGAGCCGGTAATTTTCCGGAGTCTCGACTTTCGTCTGCTTTGATAATCCTGGCAAACGATACCATCCATGATTCGAGAGCTTGACCATCAAGCAGAAGCTCTTGCCGCAATGAGAAAAGCGATCGCCGCGACTTGTCAAGCAGAGCGCGACCGATGGCTGCGGGTCGCACTGCATGGAAGGACTTGGCGCGCCTAGTCGATCGCAAGGCTGCGGCGCAATGAAGCTCACGGCAGCACGCCGCGCGAGATGGGAGCCGCGGATCAATCGGCAAAAACGAACGTCATATCCTGGAATTTCTGCAGCGGCAGATTCGTGATGCTTCGCTGCATCGTTTGGATATCCACGCTAGCGCTTGACGGGACCGCCCGTGCAAGATGAGGATCGAAGAAAGCAAGCTTTGCGGCGACACCGACCAGGAGAACTGCGACGAGGCTCAGAGTGGAATGTACACGCATGGTCGCTCCTCCTTTGCAACTGCAGTGGGGGCTCCATTCCCCTCCATTGCGGATCGTTGGAGTGTAGATAGCGTGCGTTTCAGGTTCTTTTCCTTCTGCCATGAAATGATTTCGTCGACCTGTACTTTCGGCTTCGCGGTCGCCGGGCTACGATCATGGGTTCCCGATTGGTTGAATGGCGCGTGCACGCCTAGTTCGTTCATGCGTCCGGCGTAAGCTCTGCTTGGCGACTGCGGGCAAGCAGGTCTCTTCCCAGGTTTGTCGAGGCCGCCCTTAAGAACCGTCGCGCGCGCCATCAAGGCGCGTTAGCGGCCTTCTAATGGGTTCGGCCATACCGCGACACCCACCTTGGAAATGGTGCCAGATCTCAGCTGTGGCCGCTAAACGTCGTCGCAGGTGTGAAGTACCGGGTGTGACTGTCCACATAGGATGGAAGAACTCGTTGCTCAGCTTGAGAAGATTCGCCAACATGAAGCTGAATGTGCTCGATTAGCGAGGGCGCCCAGGACAGGCAGTCCCGGGTTCTTTGCGAACGCCTTGCGGAACGGCTCGGCGAAATGCTGGAAGACATCGAGGCGACGATCACCGCGGGAACGAAATTGAGTGCCCGCTGGGAACGGTTGTTCGGATCCGATGCAATTCTGCACTGTCTGACAAAATTCGGCGACCTCGAACCCCGGTTCAATAAGACACCCCGGCGGGTTCAATGGGGGCGCCCCTAGGGAGCGCCACGACGCCGGGAGCCCCGACAATCAGCGTTCGGGTGCGCGCCAAACGCTTGCTACACGCTTCGCTACACGTTGTGCCGCTGAGTTGCTCTCTCTCCTCTGAATAGATCGGCGCACTTGCAAGCGGTCGCACAGACGGCATCGGCGCCTTTGCATGGTGTCCTTCCTTCTCTGGTGGTGATGGCAGGGAAGCCGGCCGGCGCAGATCTCTACCTGCAAAACCGCTTTGCGAGCATGATCGCCATGCCGCTGTGGCCGCGCTCGCGCGCCAGCTTCTCGGCCGCCGCGACGCTGCGGGACTCGCGCACCATGCTACCGGCCGCACAGAAGGCCGGCCGGTCGGCGACGCCGGTCTGCCTCTACCCGACACGTCCGAGCGGAATTCCCCCCTCGGGCGGACGAGTACCGGGTCGGCGCCAACGGATGGGCCCCGGGAAGCTATTGGCGATGCTCAAGACCCGTGCCTCATCCGTTTCAAGAGCTATTTTTTGGGCGAGCATGACATCGCCCAGGACCAAGCCCCCCACCGGAACGAAGCACCACCCTTTCCCGAGCCGCCCGTATTCGTCGATCTCGTTGACGTTGCCGGACGTTCCCAGCCGGATGCGGTACCGCTTTCCGGTATCGCACCCAACGACGTCGAAATATCCTTTCCTATCGAATTCGACCCTTTGCTGGGGCGAAAGCCAGGAATGCAGCAGTCGCAGCGCTCGAGCCTGGACCGTTTTCTCCTCCTTTGCTGCTTGATAAAGCCTACCAACAGCCAGGCTCCGAAGGGTCCACGGGCCGACGCGACCGAACCTCTTCTTCACTGGTGCTCACCCGCCGACGAGCCGCGGGAAAAATAATGTCTCTTCGGCAGTCGGATCGAACGTGGTGATCCTTGTTGCCTCACCTGGCCCCTTCCGTACCGCCGCGGTATAACCTTTGCTCGTAAATTGCAGAAAAAGCCTCTCCGCCTCTACCAAAGCTTCTGCATTGGAGTTGTCGAAGAAGTGCCGGCTATCGCCGCTGTGATCCATCACGATTTGCATTGCCATGCTGAGGTCTCCCGATTTGCACCTCACAAGCAATGTAGAATCCGAGCCCTCGTTCCTAATTGACCTAATCGCCAACGAGACACCTTCGGTCGCTCTGCATCATCAGCACGAAGACGGTCCAGTGGGTTTGTCTGACGTCCCTGACCGTCGCCTCAGCTTGGTCGAGGCTCGACCGAACATCGATTTACGGTCTCGGGCGGAGTAGTGCAGGGTTCTCAACCGATCGATTGCGTGCTGCCGTGCAGCTGTCATTGCCGCACCAATGTTAGCTTCGCCTGTCATTGGCCCGCTCTATCACCCGTCTACGACCCCTGCCGGAAGCTGATCGGCTGAGACTTTGTGTCGATTACAACAGGTTCGGTGGGATGGCGATCGACCGCCCTAGGTTCCTGTGATTTTCCCGGATTACGGTCAGCTAGTGAACACACAATCGAGCCCCACCGAAGAGCGGCCTTATGGCGCTCGGCGCGCGGCGCAAGCAAACGAGCAAACCGTCACGATTTAGGACGAATTGAGCGCGAGCCGTGGAGCCGGATGAGCAGAACAGCGAAATCGCTCGCCGAGATCGAGTATCGGGCAAACCCGGTGGAGCTGCGGCACCCGCCTTTCAAGGACTATCCCAGGACCTTTGATAGGGCGCGTGTGATAGCCTTGGCGGTAGAACTATCGGCGGGAACAGGCGTTTACCGATCATGTCAGACGCATTCGACTATTTCCGCGCCTACGCCGTCCGAGCTTTTTGCAAGGCCCGATCGATGCCGAAGGGCCGGATGAAGCACCTGCAGCTTGTGGTCGGCCGGATCTATAACCTTCTCAAGAAGGAGGCGGCTTATGGCCCGAACACGCAACACCTGGAAGACTTCCGGGCAGCGCAGAAGCTCGACAGATCTCTGGAGAGTCGGCCCAACGACGACATGGCCCCTCGAACTCGCTTTGCCGCAACGAGTCCTCATCGGGCCGGGCAGGAGGTTCGTTGAGTGACTTCCCTCGACGCTCGCACCGTAGCAGGACTCCTGCGAGAATATGCGCAGCGCACCGCGTTGCGTGGCGGCAACCCCTACCGTGCAAAAGCCTATTCTCGGGCCGCCGATAGCTTGGGCGCCCTTGTCGTCCCGCTGGACGCGGTCATCGCCGAAGATCGTCTCACGGAAATCCCGGGCGTCGGCGATGCTATCGCCGACATTATCACTAAACTTCACCAGACGGGCACTCATCCGAGCCTCGAAAAGCTGCGGAAGGAGATTCCTGAGGGGGTGCTCCAGATGCTTGCCGTTCCGGGTCTGCGTCCGGAGAAAGTGCTGCGCCTCTACAAGGATCTCGGCATCGGCTCGCTCGCCGAGCTGGAGGCTGCCGCCAAGGAGCACCGCATCAAGAAGGCTAAGGGGCTCGGAGCCGCGCTGCAGACCAAGATCCTGCAGAATCTGGCGATCGCCAAAAGTGGAGAAGGCCGCCTCCATCTGCACCGTGCCGCCGCTCTGCTTGCGCAGGCGAAGGATTCGATCCGAAAGGCCCATCCCGAGCTGAAGCGCGTGACGCTCGCAGGCGACTTCCGGCGCGGCTGCGAGCTCGTCCGCGAACTAACGATCGTTGCAGAAGCTCCCAAGGGCGGCAAGACATCGGAGCCTGCTCAGACCGATAGGCTGCGGATCCGTTTGTCCGACCGCAAACACTTCGGCGCCGCCCTTCTCTTCGCCACCGGCTCCGCCGCTCACATCGAGCAGCTCCAAGCGATAGCCGCTAAGAAGGGATTGCGGTTGGAGGCCGACGGTTTGCACAAGGGCCGCACGGTGGTTGCCGGCGACGAAGCCGACATCTACCACGCTCTCGGGCTGCCCTTCATCGATGCCGAGCTCCGGGAGGGGCGCAACGAGGTCGAGCTGGCTCTGAAGGGCAAGTTGCCGAAGCTCATCACCGACCAGGATCTGCGCGGAATCCTTCACTGCCACACCGATGCTTCTGACGGGACAGAGACCCTGGAGACGATGGCGAAGGCCACCCGCCAGCGCGGGTTCGAGTATTTCGGGGTCGCCGACCATTCGAAGTCCGCCCACTATGCCGGCGGTCTCTCCGTGGAGGAGATCGCGCAGCAGCACCGGGAAGCCGACCGGCTGAACAAGCGCTTCGGCAAGGATTTCCGGATCCTGAAAGGCATCGAGTCCGACATTCTGGCGGACGGGTCGCTCGACTATGACGACGAGGTGCTTGAACGCTTCGACTTCATCGTCGCCAGCATCCACGGCCGGTTCAAACTGGACCGCAAGGCACAGACGCAGCGCCTGCTTCGGGCGATCTCCCATCCCCACGCCACCATCATAGGCCACATGACCGGGCGACAACTGCAGCGCCGGCCTGGCTACGAAATCGATGTCGAGAAGGTGCTTCGGGCTTGCGCAAAGCATGACGTGGTCGTCGAGATCAACGCTCATCCGTGGCGGCTAGACCTGGATTGGCGCTGGCACCAGGCTGCGCTCGATTTCGGCTGCATGATGAGCATCAATCCGGACGCGCACTCGATTCCCGAGCTCGACCACATGCACTGGGGCGTCGAGATAGCCCGCAAGGGCGGTGTCCCTGCCGACCGGGTCCTGAACGCGATGACGCTTCCCGAGATCACGCGCTACCTCCGCCAGAAGCGCCGCTCGCTTGCTCGCGCCGCCTGATGTCGAATGGCGACGATCTCTCGATCGAGGGAAGGGTGGTGGCGGTCGCCGCCGATCGCGGGCACCACTTCAGCAAGCCGATCCAGGGCCGCATAGTCCTGGTGGAAGGCCACAGCGTCGAAGGCGACGCCCACCCCGGTGCGTTCGTCCGGCATCGCTATCTCGCCCGGCGCCGACGCCGGCTTCCCAACCTGCGGCAGCTCCACCTGATCCCATTCGAGCTCTTCGCATCTCTCTAGGAGGCTGGTTTCGAGGTGCGAGCCGGAGAGCTCGGCGAGAACATCACCACTGCGGGCCTGGACCTCGAACGGATGCCGCTCGGGACGCTGATCGAACTCGGGCCCACAGCCATCGTCGAGTTGACCGGCCTCCGCACGCCCTGTGTCCTGATCGACTGCTTCCGGGCGGGCATTAAGAGGCGCGTGCTCTCGTCGGCGGAAACGGGCCCTGCATTCAGATGTGAGGTGCTGGGCGTGGTGCGGGTGGGAGGGCGGTCGTGGCCGGCGATATCGTGCGGGGGCGCCTCCCGCCCACCTAGTTTCAGGCCCTACCGAGGCCTGTAAGAGCCCGGTGCACACTCGGCCGCCTGATGACCGAATCGAAAAGCGGTCGGTAGATCGGGCCTGCATGGCCTCAAACAAGGTAACGGCGGTGGGGAGGCAATCGACAGTCCGGGACTATTAAGCCGCCGAGCTCCGCTGGCGGCTTTTTTCTTTGACTAGGAGGCGTTCGCCCTGGCTCGTTCGCGGGCCTCGCGGCGGCGTTCACGGCGTTCGCGCCGCAGCTTCGCACGGTCGGCGAGCTGCGGCAGCGGAGGAACCGCCGCTATTTCGGCTACCGGCGGGGTCGTCTCGCTGGCCGCCGCCGCTTGGATTGGCTCCGGCATCGGTCGGGCTTCCATAAATTCAAGCACTTCCCGTCCTTTGGAAGTCAGCCTCCAACCACCCCTTGTGCGTTCGACGAGCCCTTGTGACCAGATGTTAAGATCCGGCACCCGCGCCGCGAGGCGTCTAGTCCGGTCCGCCCAATCGCGTCCGCTGGTCGCCAGGATGGCCATGTCCCTCTTGAGGTCCTCCATCACGGCAAACCCATCCGGATATGCCACCAGGATCTTGAGGACCGTGACTTGGAAGTTCACGTCCGCCCTCCCGATCAACGCCGCATCGTGGGCGCATGCGAAAGGGCATGTTGCCCAATCTGCCTAAGCCTCTCGCGAGAGACTTCGCCCCTGGTCGCAGTTTCCAGGATCTTCGAAGCAACGTGCGTACGTGCGCCGATCTGTCGGCCTAAGACGCTTTCGCACACTTCATCAAGGACCGCGCGCAAAAGCGCGATGGTTGCCGTATCGAACATGAGGTGCCCCCAGAAGGGAAAATCCAATCTTAGCCCGGTTTTGCCGGCGTGTGGATTCGGGCATGTTAGCCTTTGTGGAAAATACGATCGAACTAGAAACGGGTGCAAGATTACGGGTGCCGATGCCCCGCCCGCAAACCTATTGGGTTCGAAGCCGCGTTCGCGCAAAACAACGCGCGGTAACGATTCACGACAACCCACTCTCACTGTAATTATCGTGTCTCACTGCAGGGGTGCAGTCCAGTCGTGGGGACAGCTAGCGTTAGGCGCCACCGCTGAATGAACCACTTTTTTGTAGGCCCTCTTGATGACTCGCACAGGCATACTTTGTCGCCAATGGGACCGCACACCGTTTAGCTAAAGGTGCCGAAGGCACTCGTCCCGCCCCTTCCATCCACAGCCCACAGTATTTGTCGATCGCGCCGCGAACAAATTGACTCGCAGCTGGAAACCGGTCCGTTCGAAGCAACGGATCCGCATGGAGGAGACGGACGCTGAGCTCATCCGGCCTTAGAGCGACGCCTCTTCGAGGGCAGAACGCGGCTTCGCCCAATCTCTCCATCGCTAGCCTAAGTTTGACGAAAAGCGGCTCAGTCAGGCTTCTTGCTCCATTTCGCGCATTATACGCTCGTTTTCGGCAATCCGCTCTGTTTCGACGGCTTTAGCTTCATCGCTGGTCCACCAGCTGCCGGTCAGAATTTTCGGCAAAACGTCATCGAGCTGTGTCGGAAAACCGACAAAGGCGATGCGGCCGTCACGGTCGACCACGAACGAGGTGGGAATCCCGACAGACAAGCTGGCATCTAGCCAGAGCTTTTCCATTTCGCCTGTGTAGTCGAATCCGATCCGGTAATTGAGATTCGGTACCTTTTCAGTCAACCAAGCGTCCAACTTGTCTCGGGCCTCGTCCGCTGTTTGAGCGCGTTCAAGAGCCGCGAGTCCGAGGACCTCAATGCCGCTGTTTTTGTATTTCTCTTGCAACTGCACCAGTTCCGGGACCACCGCGACACACGGCCCGCACCAAGTTGCCCAAAATTCGACGATGTACACCTTCCCAGGCTGGAAGCTCGAGAGGGGCCCGCCACGCAGCCAGTTCTCCACTTGTATCGGAGGAGCTGGTGATTCTAATCCGAGCACCATGTTACTCTCCAAAACTTAGTGCCCGACCTTGGGCGACTTTTTGTCTAGCTGATCTCTGATCGCAGGCGCGACCGGCTTGCCTCATGGCGGGTTCCCAGTGAGATCCGCGGCGAATGTCGGTGCCGCCGCTAAGCGCGAGGACGATCCAAGTCACAAGCAGGAAGGTTTTCCCTCATGAGGGGTTACATCCGTTCAAGGAAGCAGAGCTTCGGGCGGTGCGCATCTGTTTGCACCAGCACTCGTTCGCTATTGCCGCACTCCAGTAGCAAGGTCTGTTAGCAAGGTCTGTGCCATGTCGTCTGCGTGCATTGTCCTGAACCTATTTACGGCGCACTTTCCTGAGGTTTGGACGATTTCCTGCATCGCACAGGAATTTCACGGCGGGATTCACCTCAGGCGGGAGCTGATCATGCGATATGATCGAGTAGACGCCACATCCTCGAGATTGTGCGAAAGAACAACCGCCTAACTTCCGAGGTGCTCGGCGAAATGGCCGGGCTTTCTGCTACCGCCCTGTCAACGACGACTGAAGAGGCTCCGCTCTGGGGGCACCATCGAAGCCGACGTCTCAATCGTCTCGCCGAAGGCGGTGGGAAGACCTATTCAAATGCTTGTGCTGGTCACTCTGGAGCGGCAGCGCGCCTCAATTGCGAAATCGATCCTATCGGCCATTGCTACATGATGCGTTAGGGCGGCGGCAGTCCTAGACACGAGATCTTGCCGGATCGGCTCGCATGACCAAGCGCTCACCCCGCTTGGATTCCGTGTCCAACGTCTGACACGGGACAAATCCGTCAGGTTCAAAACACCGGCTGCGTTTGGGGCGCCTTGGAGTTTTTAAAGCGTAGTCAGGCGCTTGATGGGCGCTGACCGAGATGGCACGCTTGTTGCTATTTGGATGCAGAAACACCGAGTGAGGGGCGAGCGCACATCAGATGCGCAAAACGAGTGATGCTCTCCTTCTCTTGAAGGTGTGCTCCGTTTCTGAGAGAGACAGTAGCGCACAAAGTCGCGCAACGAGTGGCAATAGTTTTGGAGAACAATTTTGGAGAACAACATGGTGCTGCGCATGGAGTCCCCAGCTCCTCCGATCAAGGTGGAGAATTGGCTGCGCGGCGAGCCCCTCACAAGCTTCCAGCCCGGGAAGGTGTACATCGTCGAATTTTGGGCAACTTGGTGCGGGCCATGTACGGCAGTGATGCCTCATCTAGTACAGCTGCAAGAGAAATACAAAGACAGCGGACTTGAGCTGCTCGGCGTCGCAGCTTACGAACAAGCTCCAACGGCGGACGAGGCCCGAACAAGCTTGGACGCGTGGTTGACCGACAAGTTCTCGAACCTGAACTTTCGGATCGGGTTCGACTCCACAGGCGAAATGAACAAGCTTTGGATGGATCCCAGCTTTTCTGTCGGGATTCCCACCTCTTTCGTTGTCGACCGTGACGGCCGCATCGCCTTTGTCGGTTTTCCGACACAGCTCGATGACGTCTTGCCGAAAATTCTTAACGGCAGCTGGCGCACCAGCGATGAAGCTAAAGCCGCCGATACAGAGCGGATCGACAGCGGACGACGCGAAATGCGCGAAATGAAGCGCAAGCGGGCGCTGACTGAGCCTATACTCGCCAAGCTTCAGCCGGCGATGGAGGCGGAGGATTGGGCAAAGGCGCTTTCGACGGTTGAAGAGGCCGTCGCGGTGATGCCGGACGATCTCCGCTTCCGCGCGCTCCATGCGGAACTGTTGCTTCACAAACTGCGCAACTTGCAGACCGGCTTGCCGGTTTTGAGGCAATTCGCTCGCGACGCGATCGACAAAAACGATGAGCAGTGGATGGAGTGGGCGCTGCGCCAACTCTTTGATCCGGCGAATGACAACTCCCACTTCCCGTCTGCCGAGCGCCTCGCGATGGGCAAAGAGTTGTCCGAACACATTCTTGCGCTGAATCCTCTGCAAGGGGACGGTGGCTTTAAGTACCTGTCCTATGGGACGGTCGCTCAGTATTATTATGAGAGCGGCAACAAGGATCGCGCGATCGAATTGGTCGAGGTGGCGTTGAACTCGCTGGGCGGTCCTGAGCCTATCCCCGACGAACTGAAACAGCACGTCATGTCGCCGTTGGTCGAAGCGCTGGCCAACTACAAGGGTGAGGAGGCTTGCTATGGGACTGTTTGTGCAACTCCGCAAGACGGGTTTCCGACAGCGTCAAAGCGCAGGCGACGGAGAAAACAACAAAAAGAAGGGTGATCGTCGGAATTGCTCGCTGGCGATCATCCATTTCTCTGTCGGCGAGTGGCAACTAAATCTGACGGTCTGACGGTGTACACGAACATGCCAAACGACTCCTCCGCAGTTATTGAGAGCGGCGCGGGCGGTGCAGTCTCATGGGCCGCGATCGCGCTCGTCATCCCGCAAACCCGCTTTCACACCGTACGTGCTCTTTGGAGAAAAAGAAGGAAGGGGACGCGGTCCTGAAGCTCGCAGGCCTGACATCGTTATCGGGTAACAGTCTGGGTAACTTTGCGGGACCGAACTGAGATTAGCACGACTGTTCAGGGCATTAGGGTGCTGGTTCGACGCTGGCCAGGGGCACCAACGAGGCTGTTAGAGCCCGTTCCAAAGCGCCCGCAACCGTCTGCGCAGTACTTCGGAACCCCTTGTAGGCTCGTTCTGGCGCTTGGCTATCGCGGCGGCTGAGGTCGGCTCGATTCCCGTTCGCTTGCGAGCGGTTCCGCACCCCGCGGCCGGCGCCGGTTCGGAAAATGTCCGAGCGTACCGAGGCGCGTGTCGCGGTATCTCATTTTGCTGCCCAGGCTCTTTGCAATTCAGTCGACGATAGACTTCATCGAAACCGGGGCACGCCGGAATACAGACGGTCAGGAGTTCGCGGAGCTTTTTTGAGATTGCGCGGCCACCTCGATTGAACCAGCTTGGTTTTGGCGCCGAACGGGCGCAGACTGGTCTAGCCAGTAGCGTTCTTTGGTTAGGTTCATATGGTCCAGATTAAGGTGCCGTCACACCGCGTCGGGCAGATGGGAGCGCGTCGGATCTATGAAGTGCTCAGGGATCAGATCCTGGGGCGCGTATACGGCTCGAATGGCTCGCTGCCCTCGTCCCGCGCTCTTGCCCAAGAGCTGGGAGTATCGCGCGGTACGGTGACGGTCGCATACGAACAATTGGCGGCTGAGGGATTCATCGAGACCCGCCATGGCGCCCGCCCACGGGTCGCAAAGGCTCTCGTCGAGACTGGGCGCACAGGCACGAAAGCACGGTCGTCTACACGCAAGGCACGAGTCTCGCGGTATGGTGAACGTTTGCGACAGGTCGTCGCACGCTCAAACGAGCAACCTCGCAATCTCGTTGCCGACTTTCGCTATGGTGATCTCTCACCTTTGGACTTTCCCGTACTAGCATGGAAGAGAGCCGTAACCGCTGCGATCACGCAGCGACCCCGAACATTGACTTACGATGATCCACGTGGCTCGCTGCGCCTGCGGACGGCACTACAAGGCTATCTCTGGCGTTCGCGGACTGTACGATGCGAGATTGATCAGATCATCGTCGTCAACGGTTCGCAGCAAGGGCTCGATTTGTGTGCTCGGCTGCTGCTTAACGCTGGCGATCGGTTCGTCATGGAAGATCCCGGCTACCCTATGGCGCGGCACATCCTCTCGGCGACCGGAGCTATTGCGGTGCCAATTCCGGTCGACGCTAACGGACTAGACACGGCGAGGCTTGCAATGGCCGAAGCTCGTCTCGCCTACGTAACGCCCTCCCACCAATTTCCACTTGGCGGTGTCATGCCGATCGGGCGGCGGCATCAGTTGCTCGCCTGGACCAAGAAGGTTGGAGCCTACGTGATCGAAGACGACTACGATAGCGAGTACCGGTACGACACGAAACCTGTGCTCCCGCTGCACGCTCTCGAAGAAAGCGAGCACGTCATCTATCTTGGGACCGTCTCCAAGACACTCTCGCCTACCTTGAGGATCGGCTATGTCGTGGTGCCTCCTGAACTGCAGTTCGCGTTCAGCGCCGGCAAGCAGATCATGGACCGGCACACATCTCTCATCGAGCAAGAGGCACTAGCGACGATGCTCGATGCGGGCACCTACGACAGCCATGTCAGGCGCATGCGGCGGCGCAACGACGACCGCCGGCGAGCCCTGATCGAGGCATTGCGGCGGAGATTTGGCGACCGAGTCCGAATCGAAGGTGACGCTGCCGGCTTGCATCTGGTCGTTTGGTTCGACGATCTGCCCAAGAAGTCCGAAGCAGCATTGATCGAAGCAGCCCGCTCAAAGGGGGTTGGCATCTACCCCATCTCGCCCCTGTACGATCAACGTCAGCCGGACCGCCGGCGCGGACCAAACCTCGTCGGGCTCATCTTAGGTTATGCCGCGCTGGAGGCTCATCAGATTGAGCGTGGCTGCCAGCTCCTGGCGCAAGCGAGGGACCAGTTTCGTTCACGGTGATAAACGCGAAACAACTGGACTAGCGAAATCGTGACGAAGTGGTCTTTCTAAACTACCAGGCCTGGGCTATTCCGGAGCGGAGAACGGAGAAGCGCTATGTACGTGCCCCCCGCCTTCCGGGATGATGACATCGAGAACATCCGAGCGACCATCAGCTCCGCACGCTTGGCGAACCTAATCACAGCCACGGCAGAAGGGCCGCTCGCAACACCACTGCCGCTATTCCTCGACGTGATGGAAGGCGAACGGGGAGTCCTGTACGGCCACCTCGCCAAGGCCAATCCGCAATGGCGCGCGGCTCCGATCGGCGAAGCGCTGGCCATTTTCATGGGTCCGGAAGCTTACGTGACCCCCTCATGGTACGCCACCAAGCAGGAAACCGAAAAGGTAGTGCCGACGTGGAACTACATCTCCGTCCATGCTTACGGTCCGGTCGAGTTCTTCGAAGATAACGAACGTCTGCTTGATGTAGTTACCCGATTGACGAACATCCATGAGGGCTCAAGGGTGACACCTTGGTCTGTCAGCGACGCGCCGGCAGACTTCATCGGCGCCCAGCTGCGTGGGATTGTCGGCATCCGCATTCCTGTCACCAAGTTCGAAGGCAAGCGCAAGATGAGCCAGAACCGTCCTCTTGCCGACCGTATCGGTGTCGTCACCGGCCTTGCTGCGAGCCAAGAACCGCGCGATCAGGAAGTCAGCATTCTGGTCCCAACGCTGGCCTGAGCCAGGACGCTTCAGACCGCAACGCCAGCCCAAGCCGCGTTCGGCTACCAGTTCTTCATTTTTCGGCAGCGGCGATGCTCGTGGCCGTCACGCCGGGACCGGGCATCTTCTATATCGTCGCGCGAACGCTTGCTGGCTGCAGGGGCGAAGGTTTGGCGTCGAGCGTCGGTCTAGGGTCTCGGTGGGCTTGTTCACGTACTGGCTGGTGCCGCCTGCCTCACCGCCCCCGTCATGGCGAGCGCGAACGAGTCAAACGGCCTGGTCTTATAATGCCAGCAATTACACCTACACCCCCAAGGCGCCATCGGTGGCACGTCATCCTATGGCAGCGTACCCAGCTTCACCAAGCTCGCCATCGGCGCGACCGTGACAGGTGGGATTCCTCTCAATCGTTGGGATCGCCGTATCTAGTAGATGCCAATGCGACGCTACACTGATGGACTCTACCCGTTGAAGATCTCCGCCAACTTAGGTGCGCGTTGACGAACGGACCGGCCTGCCTACAGGGAAAGAGTTCTCCAGCGACTTTGCGGTACCGCGGAGCCTTCCGATCGCCGCGTCAAGCTCTTCGATCAGATCTTGCCGGTTGTCTTCTTTTCCCGCGTTCATAGTCATCAATTGAGCGCTGAGCTCCTCGCAATGCCTGGACGGCGACCTGGGGCCTGCTTCTGAAGGTCCTGGGAGTTGTCTTAAGCTCGAGCCGCGTGCTGCGACGTCGTGTTGAGCCAAGTAGGCGACGGCCTGCACCAGCGGGATAAAGCCCCCAGCCGCAGGGGCTGCTTGTGGCTAGGACCAGTCTACTCGCATCCATCGCTGGCGGATGCTCCCTCTCTAAAATCGGCGGCACGCCTTCTTCGATTTAGCTTTCCGCTCGGATCGGCGGCCTTCCTCAATCGCGCACGTGGTGGTGCTCGCAGCCGGTGGATGGTACCGCCTCCGATCTCGCAACCGCAGTTGACTTCAACAACGTCGAAGCAGCAGTTAGCCGGCGGGGTTTTGACAGCAAACCTGCCACATGCTCCTCGTCGCCGACGGCGCTAACGACATTCAGTTAAAGAGCCGCCCAGCATCGGGATGATGCTTCGCGGGGAGCACCCGCGTTGAGGCGCTAACCCAAGACCAGAGACAGATCTGAACCAACGCCCCGGATTGAGCAACAAATATTTTGAACCTGTAATAAACTCCGCGTTTTGCAAGCTCACGTCGATATTTGGAGAGCGCTCGGCCCGAAGCTCTCAAATGAAAGCTGATACGCCACGATGCGGAACTTAGTTCGGGGCTGCTCAGCTGCCAGGCCGCCCGAGTGGAGTTGCTCATGAGTACTGAGCGAAATCCCGACCCTGTGATCCTGTTGTTCGCGATGGCCGTGATATTCGCCGCCTTCGCGGCATTCGTCACGACGTTTGAGCGGGTTGGGAGCACCACAGCTGGTGGCGAGGCTCCCTCCATGACCACGGGGCTGGGCAAGCCTCGGCCGCCTCTTGAGCGGGCGCCCGGCCAATCAGAAAGGAAGTAAGCACCCCACCTGAACCGACAAAAAGTGTCCATCCTTGTGCTGCGGCGTCAGGCCCGAAACCTGGCCCAAGTCGACCGACTTTCGAACGAAGCTGACCCGAAACCAAAGCGAAAGTGACCCGCAACGAAACCCCTCTGGTGTCAATGGGTCCTTCCAACTATACCCTGCTTTTTTTAGCTTGTATGATCCTACCTCCGGTTGCATACTCTTCCCGCTTTCGCCCGATATTGTTTCAATAGTCATTGTTCGAGGCAGTAATGAGTAATCGAGGTCAGGTTTACAACTATTCGGCTATTCTGCGTCAACGGGTCGAGGGGCTTATCGCACTATTTGGGGAACTGCAGGCGCTCCGGCGACGCCTGCGAGCCGCTAACGCGAGAAGGATTGGTCGGCGTATCCAGAACGCCGCGCGGAGAAGAAGAGTTGTTCGGCGGTAACAGCTCCCGTTCAATGCAACGATCGCCCGTCCCCGCTTCGAATTTGATACGAAGCCGGGTCACGTCCTTCACGAGCAGCTGCCGTCTGCAGCCATTAGCCGGAATACCGAAGCATTGTAGCAACAGCAACGGCTTCTGCGTCCGCCAATCCTCTTGCGGAATCTCAATCCTCTTGCGGGACCTCTTCAATTCTGCTGCACGCCAACCTGCACCGACCTCTCCGATGCAAGCGGAATAGGTGGGACCCGGGCAACTCGCCCCCGCTCCCGCGGCCAGCATTGGGCCTATCGGTGGAGAGGCACCGCAAGTGCCGGTTCCTAACCGAGGGTACCGCGAAGGTGATAAAGACCGTACGGCGGCGCATGGCCAAAGATAGCACCGCCATCTTAAACGAGAGCGGGACCGCGCGGCCCAGGAGAGCCGAATCCTTGATGCGGGCGCGGAGTTGCTGCGCTCCGCACCGGCCGCGCCTTCTCAGCCGCCTCACGGCGAGGATAAGGTAGCTGATGCTACGTCCGATCTTGTTCCGGACACCGCTGTCATGTCGGCGGCCCCTTCTCTGCGCAGGCCCATCGGCCCACGCCGAGCCAAGTCGATGTTGAGCAACTTCTCGCGGCCGCGCCGGCAAACGATGTGACGACTTCGTACGAACCTCCGAGCATGCCGATCGGATTACGCTCGCGGAGGCTGATAACGAGGCGGCGAGCCGGACGGTAACTTGGCTTGGCGTACTGCTAATGATGCTGGGGATGCTCTCCATCTTAAGCTTGAGCCGCTCGCTTCGCCACGCGGTGAGATTGCGATGCTGAAGCGCGCTACACTGGGCAGGATACCTGACGCGCCGTGTGACGGAAACAGTCCAGGCGACGGTATAGCCAAGTGGCCACACGTCAAGGTTCCGCGCGTCTGCGCTTACTTTAGGCGCTGCTTTACACCAACATTCGACTAGGATGACAGGCTCCTTTGGGATGGGACTGTCATCATGCGGTACAGAGTGCTCGTGGTGGACATCAGCAGGCGAGTGATATGCGCCGCGAAGCTCGACTGCGTCGACGAGGAGGCTGCGAGATGTCGGGCCGAGCAAATGTATGGCGAGCACGACGTTGAGCTTTGGGAAGGGGATCGGCTCGTTGCCGTTTTCCCAAGTACAACGCCGACTGAAGATCGAAGCGACCGCTTGTCCTGATTAGAGGGTCCGCCACGCCGCCGAGTTTAGGTGTGTACTCATTGCGCGGCCGAACGATGACGCCCGATTACCCAAAAAACCGTCCAATCAATCTCGTAATTGCGGTTAATGGACGTCTCGGTCCAACTCTCGCAACAATCGATGCAGGAAGTCGCTGGCGTGGTTGTATTGTGCGCCACCGTCCAGGATCTGATGAGCCAGTGGTGACATTATGTTGCCAACGGCCTCAGGGCCAATCAGTTCGGTCCGTGACGACCACAACTCCAGCAGCCCGTCCGGGATGTGGTCGCTCGATCCAAATAGCTGCAGGAGCCGGGCTTCCGCGACACCGTTGTGATCATGGTGGGCCTTGGCCGCATAAAAGGCGAACAAGCCACGAAAGGCGTCACGGGAAACGGAAGGCTTAGCCATCGCAATGTCCCCCACAGAATCCTTCAAATGAATTTGCTTAATTGGAGCTGAACGGAAGCTATTCCTTCGAAATCCTCACACGAAGAAGATTCTACAACGGATCGGGAAAAAGCGGCAAGCCCTTAGTCCATGTTAGATACGACGTATTGAAACCAGGCTTTGTTCGTCTTGTAGAAAAGTTACCGTTGTTAGCGTGCGGTTCACACTGAACAAAACGTCTGCTTTCATGGGACGGTGCTCTCGGCGGCTCCGCCGCGGTGTGCCGCTCAGCCGTCCGAAGCCCGTCGTCCCTAGCCCGTTCCCGCTTTCCGCCGGAATGGCGCCCCTAGACGACCATGACCATTCCACCGAGCGCATAAGACATCACGAAGGGAGGCCGACTCCAGCGCAGTCAGGTCCCGCAATGCGAGGCAATGGTCTGAGGAAGCCAGAGAAGAGCGTTCCAGAACTTTCGCAGACCAGGAAGAACAAGAATGCAGAAATCAGCAGCGCTTTGCTGCAAACGAGGCGAGACCATAGATTGGGCCTGCGCGACTGCTCTTCGCCAGCAGCTCGCCAAGATGCGCTTCGCTTCGGGTCGAGGGCTTCGGAGAATGCGTTGCCGTCGCCAGTCAGGTCCATCATCTCCAGGTCGGTGGTGGTAAGTACTGGAGACCAACCTTACGCCCCGCGCGAGACTCCAGCAATACTCAGGCTCATGGATCCTGGTCCCGGTCGGCCGATATACGCCGTGCAGCTTAACCGCTTACTTCACGCCGTCGACGATCCAGTTTCAGCCTTCCCGTTTTCTTTTTCCGCGGAATCGCGATAGCTTGCTCGCTCAGCCGTGGTGTCGGAATTGTCTCGCCCGTCGATCGTCTTTCCGGAGCGGGCTTGCTGTCGAGCTGGAGCACCAGGGCTTGTTCGTGCGGCTGTAGCGTGAGCTGGTGCGTTCCTTGATTGGGAGGCGCAGCACTTCCCATGCGGAGGTGATGACGCCAGAGCGCGATGTTCCGCGGCCCCCGCTTCAAGCCCGCAGCTTTCCGGGAGGCGTTCGAGCGGTCGATGAGGGCTACGCAGGTTATGGCCAACACCGACGAGCCGGGATCATCTGTGAGGCTCGCGTCGTAAGAACCTGGCCAGCGGAGAGCGAGTTGAGGCCCGTCCATGAGAAGCGCAAACACGAGATTGGGCCCGAAGGATCGGATCAGCGACCGCGCATGGGCGACCCGAGCCAAGTCTTCACAGATCAGCTGTCAAAGCGGACCGGTTGCGGAAAACGTCCATGGGATGATGCGATGGTCGATCTCCGGATATTCCCACCACACGCATTTCGTGGACAGCTCGTCTTGTAAGCCGTAGGATTCGATCTGCTGGCCTCGAGCTGCCAACGATGATGCTTTCACCTGGAATGAGTTGCCGCAACTCTCTCGCCGAAGCTGTTGGCATAGAGAGTCGAGACCGCAACGAGTTCCGAGAAGGCCGTTACAGTCCCTCGACGCACCGGAGATCACGAACTCAATCGAAAGATGGTGATCGCGGACGTGCCTGACCAGAGCATCATGCGTGCTCCAGTCGAGCGCGTATTCCGGCAGAACGATACCGTTCGCAGGCTTTCGCTTTCGACGCGCCTCTGCGAGCAGCCGATCGATGAAGAAGACGAAATCACGTCACCCTCATCAGTGCTCCATGCCTCATCGGTGGCGCTCGGTGTGCCTCCTCCAGGCGGAGCCACTTTTGTCGACGCGAAAACGTCACCAACGATTCTTATTTCCCTTCTTGTCGCGATTCACTCGGCCACGGAAGCAACCTGCAGGGATGGCGTAGGGAAAGGGCACCAGGAGCACATTTGAGCCTGGTCTGATCGCTGCCGTAGTTCGCTTCGGGTTGGTGCCAATACGCGTTCGTGTAGGCTCTCGGCGGTACGAGCGTCAGATTATGACCGAGCGTCCGGATCTAGCAGCCCAACTCCGTTGTCCTGCTTTTTAAGGCTGCCGGTTATAGCCTATTGTTTTCGAAATGAGTGAAATCGGATGGCAATTCGGGTACGGAGCAATGCCACAGGCGGGCCCTGTTCGGTTTCGATGGAGCACGCCTCGGCACACGGAACGGCAACTGATAGCCCCACAGGGAACATCGAGAGCGTCTACCGGATTTGACGCAAATTGACCCGGACAAGCCAGGTTGTGTCGGCGAGAACGAAAGGTGTTCCCAGGGCTGGCGCCCGGACCTGTGGCAGCTCCCGTGCGTGTCCGGAATGTGAGGGCCATATCAGGCGCGGCGAGTCCCAGGACGCGATCATGACGCATCGCATTCGTGGTTTCTGGACGCGGCCGCAAAGTTCGCTACGCTGGCACCCCCGCGTGCAGGCCACGATGAGAACTGCGAGATTGCAGGCGTGCGCGCTTCTTTTGGAGCCATCTACCGAAATCGGTCCGCACAAACGTTTGTATGTATTGGACAGGCGCTTCGAGGAGCTAAGTTGAAACGCCGAAAGAGGGCGCTGGCAGCGGACAGGCTTCCTGGGCTTGACGACTTGTTCGCCCTCGTTTGGGACAAGGCAATGGCTTCCTTCGACCCCTCGGGTCGGAGATGATCTCGATGGGCACTTCAATGAGTACTTTGATTCGCCTCCGCTACAACACAATGGCCGATGAAAGCCCGGGCGGCGAATGGAGATGGCGCGTGATCATGGAGAGAGATGGCGGTTATGAGGAAGTTCTCGTAAAAGAGCTCTCGATCAACGTGCCGTCATTCTCCCAGGCAGACGAGATGCCTGTTGTTGGGCGCAAGTACCATATTGCTTGCCACGGCACACTCACGGTGAAAGACGGTGTCGGTACCATCAGGTGAACCGAATGAGGCCGCCTCGATTGGGCTGACTCGTCCTCACGCTCTAGCCATCTGTCGTGGACTTAAACGGGCGACTGAAGCGATGATCCCGCGAGGCGCCTCGTCCGCAAGGCTGATTGAAGTTCTATTAGCCGCCCTCTCCGGTTGCCGCCTTCGGCCCCCGTTTTTGTAAGCCTCACACCCACCAGGATTGAGCGGGTTGAAATCATGCGCGTCCACTTTTTCGCATCGTCTGCTCACGGCTGCATCATATCAAGGGGCGTAATTCGCCAATCTTAATCGCAGTCATGAAACGCCACAATGATTCTTAGCTGAATCCTTTTGCGAAGGGATAACCAAGGAGTGATTCGTTCGCTGCCTTCATAGTCTCAAATTGATCATCAATGCGTCTTTGGTGTTGTTGATCAAGCATCAAGAGGCCCCTGCGAACATTTCAAGCGATCACGCTTTTGGTTGGCGTAACATGGGGAAGAACGGTGGAGAACCGCCGACCTGGACTTCCGTCAAAACACTCCAACCTTGTTGAGCATAAAGTCGCATCGCGTGCGGACTGGTCGCCTCCAAGTGCACAGGTCTCCGCGCGGCATCTGAGATCTTGGTTGCGTGCCGAAGAAGATGTCCTGCGAGCCCTGATCGCTGATGTATGGGATCAATGGCTACCATAGTGACATACCAATGCGGCTGATGCGGATGGTACTTACCGAACGTTTCAAAAACTCTTTCGGTTTCGGAACGCCGGTGCGCAGGAACGCTCCTTAGAAGGAATTCCATCATGCTGGTGTTGTCGCGCTTTTCGCCAGCTGTGTCCCATAAGATGGCTCCCTTGTCGCCGTGGTTAAGGTATGCGCCGCTCGAATATGGACTGCCGCAGTAATGCTTAATAATTCCGTTAAAATGCTGCAGGTACTCCCGCGGTTCAGGGTACAGCCACCTCAACAAGGACACATCGTAAATCCGGTTGTTAGGATCGCAAGGACTCTCGAGTAGTCCTGAAGATCGATAGCCTTGATCGATAGTGCGTCCCCATTGGCGGATTGCATAGTGCCTCCTTGCGCTGCCAGTGCCGAACTGTGGCCCTACCGTTCTAGCGCTTTGAATGCACCGACCGCGTCGCCAAAAAACTGCGCTAGCAAAAGCCAGGCCAAAGAATTGTGCGGCTCGTCTTGCTTCTTGGAGTGGAATGTCGTCTTCGAGGGACGGGGACGCGGTTGCCGTCGGGGAGCTAGCGCTTGCGAAAGCGCTAGCCTAGGCTGGCTGATGCGCAACAGCCACCCGAAGGTAAATATCCGCACAACGTTGAGTGAGATGATTCACTCTTCAGACGCCCGGCATTTACCCCACGAGGGTTTCAACGTTCCTTCGCTCTCCTGCCGCCGCGGAGCCCCGCGAACTGCCGGTGAGGTGCGGGAGCCGCTCCGCGGGGTGATCCTGTTGAGCTGGGCGGATCGCTGGCCGGGCAGAACAGCCGCCGAAGCCGGCGATCCCTACGAATCTCTCCGAGCCTTCGCGGCCCACAGGAACGCTCGGCCCATACCGTGTCAAAAATCTTACGGCAAGCGATTACCGAAGACGTGAAGCCACCTCGCGGGCGATTGCAGAGGGCGCTTAGCGATTTCACCCGACGTTGGTATGGAATTTGCTGTCTCCGCTCGCGCAGCCGCGCGCAATTGCGCCATCGCCACTGATGCCTACGCAACGCGCGCGATCGCAGTGCTCTGCATCAATCAAAGCGTAAGGTTTCTAACATGAAGCCGCTCGTCAAGGCTAAGTCTGAGCCCGGACTCTGTTTACGCGACGAACCCGTGCCCATGATCGGACCGACTGATCAATTGATCAGGCTCAAGAAGACCCGGGATTTGCGCTACGGATTCATATTTTCCGCTGGGATGAGTGGGCTCGCAAAACCGTGCCTGTGCCCATGGTGGTGGGCCATGAGTTCGCGGGCGAAAGAGTTGATCTCGGCTCGGCCTTTCAAGGCCTTGCATGCGGCCAGCGTGCGACGGGAGAAGGCCATGTGATCGCAATGCACGGTCTGGCCTAGGCCGCCCGGACCGCATTTTTGAAGGCACGTAAATTGCTGGATAACGAGCAGGAGCTGGCGCAAAGAACGCAGGCCGCAGCGACTATCTCGGAATTCTAATGAGGCTGATCCGATCCATCTTGTTCCACCTGACTTTGATGCTGCTTGCACCTGAACTTTCGGACGCAACGAGTGCTGCCGCTGGCGCAAGTCCTTCGAGCGTCAAAGCTGTGGCGACATTCAAGCAGAATAGTCGCCGAGAGGTGCTACTAAGCTTCAGCAGTCGCGGCCCCTACGACAGCCAAACGACGCTAGCCGCACTCGGTCAACCGGCGGACAACTTCCGGCCGGTCAAGCTGCCTGGCAGTTCCGCGGCGCTGGAACCCCAGCCTTATATGTATGATCCGCACGCCCCAACGCCTGACAGTCAATATCCTCGATGGCGCTGATAGGCTTAACATCCCCCTTGTGACGTACGGGATGTGCAATCCTGCCGCCCCGCCTTTTAATCTCCTAGCTGCAGAGACGCCGCGCTCAAGCAATACAGCTATCCTCCTCGGAGTTCTGATTGTCGCCTTTCTGACTGTTCTTGTCGTTATTGTTGTAGAAGTAAACGGCCCAGGTGCGGGCACGTGAGCGAGCAGAGCTGGGCTATATCGCAGTCGCCGTTCAGCTGATCTGCCGCAACTCTTCGCTGGTTGCAATTCAGCGTTCACGCCAAGGGACTCACGGGAATTTGTCCGTCCTCCAGGGTGCGGCAAGACCACACTCCTACACTGCATTACCCGGATGCAGCGTCTGACCAGCGGAGTCTGCTCGGTCGACGGCGAGATTTGGTAGGATGAGGCGATGTCTCAGCCGCACTCATCTACGTCCCATCGGGGGTGTACTTCAGCGGCCGATCTTTTCTTATTTGTCTATCAAAGCGTACTCTCCTGTAGAGCCGGTCAAAACCGAAGACGGCACTGATCGACTTTGACGGTGTAGTCGAACCACTAGTCTTGGGGCACTGCCTGACGATGGGACTGTCACACCTTTCTCGGCCGCAGCAATGTAGCGCGCTGTTGATCCCAACTCGGCTACTTTTAGTGGCGACCCGCTCATTTGGACTCAACTGCACCGCCAAGAGCAAGCTCTGCCATGCCTTTAAGGCTTGGCTAGCTTGGCACGATTTTCCTCACACCGAGAGATCGCGTCCTACGACGGTCCGGTTCTAGCGCGCGTGCGTCACTCACGCTGCTTGATCGCAAATCGGCTATCCAGCGAACGCGGCCTCACCGGGGGCCCTCACCGGGGGAGTACTTTGTTACGGCCTTCCCTAAAGTTCTTTGGCCTTTCGCGTGATGCGCTCACCCGTTCGAAGCCGATAAAGGCAAGATCATTGTTGCAGCCTTTGTACGCGCGCGTCCCAAGATTTGCTGGGGCGGTTCTGCGCGATACCCTCGTGCGGCACTTGAGGGACAATCCTTTACGCATCTTCGCGAAATAGACTGCGCACCATTTCTCGCTCTCATGAATCCAGGGCCAAAAGTGATTGGCTCTCTTCGCCGGCAGGGAACTCAGAGCGCCGCGCGGGGCGCGTCCTGGCCAGCACCGATCTACGCCAACCTCGTCTCGGGCGCGGGGCTCCGCGGTTCGGCTACAGCGTCGCGCGTCCTGTTCTTCGGCTTCGCCCCACTGGACGAATATTCCCCTTTTGCCTTCCTTCTTGAAAAAGTCGAGCACAGCTTATCTGCATTGCACCGAAGCAACCGCAATTGCGGCCACAGAGCAGTTGGCAGCAGACCTCATCAGCTCCCCACGGCTCTCCTTAACGAGAGACGCGCCCTTCACATGGCTGCGAGAGGAATGAGGCACAGAACTGTCAAGACAAGCTAGATGATCTCGAAGTATCTCCGACGTTCAAAGTCGGTCACTCGATTTTGAACGGCGTCCCATTCCCAACGGCGCGAGCAAGAAAACGCTTCAACAAACCTTTCTCCGAAAATCTCGTTCGCCGCTGCTGACTGTGCGAAACGAGAAGTTGCCTCTGATAGGCTTTGAGGTAGTCTCGCAGTCATTTCCACACTTGCATCACCGGCGATCGACGCGGGTAGTGCCACACCTGTCTCGACTCCCAATATTCCGGAACCAATGGCACATGCGAGCGCAAGATATGGGTTCACGTCTGCGCCAGCCAGCCGATATTCCAGACGATGGACGGATGGCTCCCCCAAGATAGCGCGAACCGCGCAGGAGCGGTTGTCAACTCCCCAGCTTGGACAGATTGGTGCCCAGTAGCCAGGCACCAACCTCTTGTAGCTATTGAAGTTCGGCGCAGCGAGCACACAAAACTCGTTCATGTAGTTCAATTGTCCGGCGATGAATTGCCTCATAAGTTTTGAGAGGTTGCCGACCGCATTGCTGTCGTGAAACGCATTCTGACCATCCGAGGACATCGAAATGTGAATATGGCCGGACTGGCCCGGCCAATCCTCGGAAACCTTGGCCATGAATGTAGCCATCATGCCTCGCCTTTGCGCCCATGCTTTTATCATCGACTTGAATATGGTTGCTCGATCGGCAGCTTCCAACGCATCACAATGACGAAGTGACGCTTCGACCACGCCCGGTCCCGTTTCGAAGTGCAGTCCGCTGAGAGGTATTCTAGCTTTCTCACAAAGCGCTAATATCTCATCGAACAGCTCATGTTGAGCAACGGAGCGCATAATCGAGTAGCCGAACGGGCCGCGTGTTAAAGGAGCCCATTCGCTGAACGGCTTATCCTCAATTGTATCGGCGCTCTCCTTGAACAACATAAATTCAAACTCGAACCCAACAGCGCATCTGTATCCGAGGTCAGCAGCCCTTCTCAGGACCTTACGCAGAACACCCCGCGGGCAGATGTTCTCATGTGCGCCCGTGAACTCGGCGAGGTAGAGATGTTGATTGCCGAGATCAGACACCGAACGGCCGGTGGCAGACAGAATACGCAGGTCAGCATCGCCAAATGCTGATAACGGCTGCTGCGTGAAACTGATTGGGATGACCCGATCCGAACAATCCCACGCCAGCACCGCTTCAGAGAACTTGATGACTTTATCTTGACCCGAGAGATCTTCACCTAAGACATGCTTGCCTCGCAGCACACCGTCGAAGTCGCTTACGCCAATCATCGCTACGCGGGCTGGAGTGGCTCCGGTCAAAGTTGCTTCAGTTGCCATCACTGGCTATCCCGCGCCACCAATTCGAACACCTGATCCATCCGCATTTCTCGCAACTTGTGATAGTCATCATTAAGCTGATTCATGTCGCTATTCACGAGATAGACGATGCCCGGTGTCGACGCCAAATCGATAGTCGGAACCAGCTCTTCACCAATTGGAACGAATGCAATGGCATCCGCAAAGCTCGGGAGTTTGCGGATTGCTTGGAGTCCCGGGTAGCCGGCAACGACACCGCCCCTGTCGGAGATCAGGGAGACACAGAGTGCGTGCGCGTTCCGCTTGTACGGCCCGCGCATCCTCATGTACTCACCAAAACCCTCGGGATCTGCGTAGCGCCAAGCGGTCAGCGTGACATGGTTATGCCCCAACGCCATCGTTCGTGCTTTTGCCGACATAGTCCCTTGAAGCCTCGCCCCGAAGTCCACCAGAACGGGCCCCCGATGATCGACAATGATCTCGGCATGAGCCGGTCCCTCGAGGATCTGAAGTGCCTGCAACGCACGTTTCAGGTAGTCGGAGAGCTCCTGAACGATTGGTTCGCTGCCGTCCAACAATCTTTCGAGTGAGCAGACGGATGATGCCCCCTCGATAGGAACGGTGTCATAGGTCCAGGCCTCCGTAACGAAGGCATCTCCGTGGATCGAGACGGCGTTTACTGTGTATTGTTGACCGTTTATTTTTTCCTGCCCGAGAGCAAAACGATTCAATGCTCCGACACGGTTCGTCTTCCCAACAATCGCGCTTAGAGCACGCTGAATATCGGAATCTGTCGAGCAAAAGAATACATCCTCGGTGCCCGTACTGTTCAGAGGTTTGATCACGATCTCATCGAACTTCGCTTCGCGCCTCCAGCTTGCGATCTCCACAGCATTGTCAGACACGACTTGTCTGATCGATCGCACACCGGCATAGGTCAGCGCGCAAGACAATCGTGCTTTGTCACGCCGAGCAGCCGATAGAGCGGTCCCGTTTGAAGGTAAGCCCAGCCGCTCGGACAACGAATCGGCGAGTTCGACTCCAGGCTCGCAACCCGCGATAACGAACTCAAATTCTCTGCCCTGGAGCGCCTGAAGATGATATTCAACGATGTCATCATACCCCATGCGCTCGCCGGGGCGAATGAGTTCATCGTACAGATCCGCATTGAAATGCGCTTGGAATATGGGTGGAATCTGTGCGGCCGACATCACATGTACCGTCCCAATTCCATAGCGCTTGAATTCTTCGGGTAGGTAGCGGCCGGTAGAGTATGCATCCACGACCACACATTTCCGTTCTTTCATGCGGATCTCCGATACTGCAAGTAGATGTTGCTGACAGCGATAGCCGTAATGAGGACATTTCCAACGAACGTATGTGGCGAAGGCACGATGCGAGAATCGAAGTACTGGAACAGGAAGGTGACGATGGGGGCGGTGGACAGGACCATGTTGACGGTGAAGGGCTCTACGCGGCGAATGCCCTGCTGAATCAAGAGCAAAGGCAAAACGATCGTCGACAGTCCAATTGCTGCGATCGCAAACCAATGCTGCGAGATCTCGGGCACGATAGATGAATGGTCGACCAGCCCCAGCAGCAAAAGAATGGTTCCATAAAAGCGATGCGCCAGGACCTGTCGGCCGGAAAACCCGCGGTCGAACAGCACCTTGACAAGGATATTTGTGAGGGCGAGCGATAGGCCGGCCACGATGGCCAAGACGATGCCAAAGGACGATCGAGCCCCCCACTCCACACCCGCATTGCCGCTGGCCGAGATCCAAATCATGTAAGTCGCGATCGTCGCAATCGCGGCGCTCACGACAATATCGGATGTTGGCGGGGCGCCGCTGCGCCTGATCAGGGCGTTTAACCACACTGTTGCGGCGGGCCCCAACGCCACCATGAAAGCGGCCACGATCGCAGGTTCAGCGTATTTCAGTCCTATAAATAGGCCGATCCAGCTGATCGCCGTCACCACGTTGAGTGCGACGAAGACCAGGAGCGACCATTTTCCGGCTCTTGCTTCGCCTCCCTCGTGGCGAGCCAAGAAGTTGAACGTTATACAAACCACTGCGAAAGACAGCAGCAGCGCCACGAACACATCCGCTTTCTGAAAATACGATGCCGCATAAACCTCCCCTGCCGCGCTCAGAACGACATAAAGCGCCACAAAAAGCACTCCTAGAGCGAAGCCACTCGTAGATCGTCCGCCCCTTTTGTGCCCGCGACACCGGGCGGAGCTCTCGGAAGCCCACGCGCGCGAGTCGTTTTCGCAGGACTGCCCTTTCGGCTCGCGCGAGCCACGTTTCGTTTGCAATATCACGACCTGCCTCTAGCCCTTCTTAGTCCGGCAGTACCCAACACACGCCTCTCCAAATGCCTTGAACAGTTGCTTGCTGAGGAGGTCGGTTGAGACGTGCCATTCGGGGTGCCATTGCACACCGATTTGCAGCGTCGGAGCGCCAATCACTGAAGCTGCCTCGACCAGACCGTCGGGCGCCCACGCCTCGCGCCTCAGCGCTGGGGCAAGCGCCTCGATGCCTTGATTGTGCAGCGAGTTGACTTGCGCTTCGATCATCCGCGCGATTGGAAACAGTGCGCCATCGGATGATATCCTGACGTGGTGCGCGGCATCATATTGACGGTCCCTGGGACGGTCTGGCTTCTCAGCATGCATGGCGCCGCTTTCTCGGCTCCACTCCGCAAGCGATGGGCGGAGTGTTCCGCCGAGATAGACGTTGAGTTCCTGAAGCCCACGGCAGATGCCCAGAATGGGCATTCCGAGGGCGATGGCGCTCTCTATGGCCACGGCAGAGAGCCTGTCCCGGGGACGGTCAAGGATCCCAGGCTCAACATCCTGCCGATCAGGATCCAAGGACGCGGGCGCTGACAGGACTGCGGGGTCCACGTTCGATTCATCGCCTGTCAAGACCAGACCGTCCAGCCGGCGCATGATGGCCGGGGCGACCTCCTCCATAGCATCTTCCGCGTCGACGGTCGGCAATATGACACAAGCCACTCCCGCATGACGATGGAGTGCCTGCACGTACTTGCGCCGTAACCAGTCGCGATGCACACCATCGACCAGAAGACGGTTCGAAGTGACGCCGACAACGGCTTGGGTGCGCTCGGGCTGTTGCAACCTCACGCCACCTTGCCTCGCGTGCGAACCCCGGCAACGGACTGCTCATACAGCCGTCGATTTCGCTCTTTCAGCTGAGTTATGACGCTAGGCTGACCTTGAGGTCCCTTGACAAAGAGCCCGCCCCAGGTGGCGGCGACCTTCGCGTAGTTCGGATCCTGCATTCGGATTTTCTGCGCCGTACGCAACAGCCAAAACGGGATACCGGGTGAAAGGTGATGCTCAAGGTGGTACTCATCCAGATTCTGTCCCAGAATGGCTCGTTCGAGGAAGCTTCCTTTCCGATTCCTCGTAAGATAGACGTTCTGCGTCTCTGTTTCGCACATGGGTGAATGCTCAGCGAGTTCGATAAACCAGCCGAGGACCTGAAACGTGGTGAGATAGGGCACGATCCAAAACAGGACGACGATATGGAGCAGACCAAGAGCATATGACCCGGCCAGGATGCTGAACCAGAACAGATAGAAGCCATACCTGTCGACAAGTATGCCTGAGCGGCTCTGATCATCGGTCTCTTCGATCGAAAAACGATTAGTCCAAAGATACTTCAGATACGCTACTGTCGCGCCGCCGAAGATCGGCTTCCAAATGATGTTGAAAGTATATCTCTCTGGAGGCTGCACATCGTAGACGCCGCTGGCCAGGAAAAACTTCAGGTCGGGATCCTTGTCCGGGTCGCCGAGATAGGGATGATGCAAGTAGACATGTGAGATCCGGTAGGCCCAGTGGCGTTGGAACAAGGGATAGGAAGCGAACAGAATGCCCAGGACATAATTCCAGGTCGTATTCTTCGCGAGCGTGCGGTGAGCCGCATCGTGAGCGATGGTTGTCAATCCGCGTTGATAGGCACCGATCAGGAGAACGGCCAGCGGGTAGAACCACCACGAGACAGACACGGTCGCAAGCGTGCACGCTGTAATGACAGCGTAATCTTTCGCAATGTAGGCGGCCCCCGTGATGTTGTCCGGCCTTAGCTCCGAAAGCTGCTTATTGATCTCCCGACTGAATTGAACGGCCTCATAGCGTGATGACCTCAGTTTCCAAGCGTCTGCCTGATTCATGAGAACCTCTTCCTGATCGCCTTGCAGGTTGTCAGATTGCGGAAAGCGCCTTGTCCAGATCGCGCAAGATGTCGTTGACATCTTCGATGCCGACACAAAGCCTGATTGAGCCACCAAATATGCCGGCGGCTTCGCGCTTTTCCCGCGGGACAGTGGTGTGGGTCGTCGAGACAGGATGAGTCACGAGCGTGCGGGCATCTCCCACATTGGAAACGTGATACATCAAGTCAACGTTTTGGATGAACTTGCGCCCGGCCAGTTCGTCTTCCACTTCGAACATGACCATCGCCCCATGTCCGTATGCGGTGTTGAGTGTCTGATCGACGATTTCCCGATCGGCGCCCTCAAAGAGGCCCGGGTAGAAGACGCGACGCACTTTAGGATGCTCCTTTAGGACGCCGGCGACGATCCTGGCATTCGCGCAGTGCTGCTTCATGCGAACCGGCAGCGTTTCAAGCCCTTGGATCAGTTGAAAGCTCGCAAAAGGGGCGATGGCTGCACCCGTATCGCGCAACCAGGTCATGCGAGCCTTGAGGAGAAACTCGCTCTTTCCTAGATCATCGACATCGCGCACAGCGTTCTGCCAGACAATTCCGCCATGCGCTTCGTCGGGACCGTTGAACAAGGGAAAGCGGGAGGCTCCCCGATAGCTAAATTTGCCGCTGTCAACGATTAGTCCGCCGAGGGTCGTGCCATGACCGGATATGTATTTTGTTGCAGAGTACGTCGTAATTGCAGCGCCCAGGTCTGACGGCCGACATACCAGCGGCGTCGTCGTATTGTCTACGACCAGAGGCACGCCGTACCTTCGGCCGATTTCCGCCAGCTGTTTGACGGGGAGCGGAATCAGACAGGGATTCGAAATGACCTCTCCGAACAGGCAAATCGTGCGATCATCAATGGCACGTTCGAACGTCTCGGGCCTTCGAGGATCTGCTGTCCTCACGCTGATTCCCAAACGCTTTAAGGTATTGTGGAGCAGGTTCCAGGTATTGCCATATAGATAAGGAGAGGCAACGATATTGTCCCCTACTTCGCCACTTGAAAGGTTGACGATAGCAAGGAACGTTGCCGCTTGACCTGACGCAACGGCGAGCGAGTCGCTGCCCATATCGACGGCGGCGTAGCGCTTCTCCAGCGCGCGAGTCGTCGGATTGATAATCCTCGTGTAGGTGAACCCATCCGCTTTGACGTTGTAGACGTCAGCGATGTGATTTAGATCGCCATCGAGTTCATAAGCTGTGTTCTGGTAAATCGGCACTGCGACGGCTTTTGTCACCGGGTCGCGTCGATAGCCCGCATGCAGAACAGCGGTCTCGGCGGAATGCCGCAGCTGCCGGTCCCCAGCTGCTTGAGCCGGCATCTTTACGCGCGCCCCATATGCCTCTTGGCCCGACGCCGGCCTTGCTGACCGAGCCTGACCGGAGCGGAAATATGTACGAAAGGCGCATCCCAACTGCTCAATCCAGCTAGATTGGATTTCCCCAATGCAACCGACCCGAAAGCTCCGCGTCGCAAGATGCAGCTTCGAGTAGACGTAAAGGTTATGGGCCGCCAAGTGGCGATACAGCCCATCGAATCCTGGCTGGTCCACTATTCCGGGCGGCGCACTGAACGCAACACAGACCGGGGACTGCAACTCGGGGGACAACAACGGAGCCACTATCCCTTCGAGTTCCTTGATGAGGTCGTTTCTGACCTTCTCGTACCTGAAGCGCCTGGCATCGATGCCTTCCTCGTGCAGAATCTTCAAAGCCATTGTCGTTGCCTGAACGACGTGGGTTGGAGGGGTCGACCGCCACTCACCCGTGCGCTCGAGCGAGCGCCATTGATCTCTCACATCGAGCACAAACGATCTCGGTTCTTGAGTCACATTCTCCAGTAGCTCGCGCGAGGCGATGACGAACGCTACTCCCGGCGGCCCTTCTATGCACTTGTTGCTCGACGTGACCAGTACGTCAGGTCCACGCTGGCTCAGATCGATATTGAGGGCGCCGAACGAACTCATCCCATCGATGATAGTCTTTACGCCACGTTGCCTCGCCACCTCCACGATCTCGTCCAGCGGATTGACGATTCCGGTTGTCGTCTCACAATGCACGAAACACAGGTGCGTAACGCCGGGATTTCGGCTCAGATACTCGCTGATCTCTTCCGGATCCAACGGATCCGTCGCGCGCTTAACAAGCTTCAGTGCTTCGATACCCCACAGCCGAAAAATTTGAAGAATGCGCTCGCCATAGATGCCGTTCACGCAAACGAGCGGCCTGTGGGCTCGGGACACAAATGAGGAGAGGGCCGCCTCCATTGCAAAGGAGCCGCCTCCTTGAATAGGCACCACCGAATATTCCTCACTGTTTCCCAGCAAGTTGAGCATCAGCCGCCTCATGCAGGCGGTCACCTCCTTGAACTCGTCATCGCGAGACGCGAGATCAAGCTGCATCTGGCTCCTGACCGCCGGCGATAACGATAATGGACCAGGCGTCAGCAACGACCGCTGTCTTGTCAAACCATTTCCTCCTAACATTGTATTGGTCGATGACCTTGAGTACGCACAGTAGGGAGCGCCGTGGCGCGTCCCATCCTCATCAACAGCTTCGAATGAAGCGACATGTACCGTGGGCGCGTTTCGCGTCGACGCCCAAAAAGGCTGTCGGATGACAACCTCCATATCTCGTCGCGGACGGAGAGCGATGCTTCACAAAGCTCCTCATTGATGCCCTTCAGACCTCCCAAAATACCCCTTGGCGCGAAGAACTCGGGCGCAACCGGCGCCAACGTACGCTCTCATCCACTGTCATGCATGGCAAGCTTGAGCGCGATCGCCCTCTTGCAGCTATGAAGCGCCAGTCTGCGAACAATTTACGTGTGAGCCTGTCCGGTCAGGCACGCTTTACGCTAGCAAGGAGCTGCAGCCAGGACTCGACGTGCCCGGATTATCAATGCCTGGCACACTCGATGATCGTGGTTCGCAGCGGGAGTCTAATGCGTTCCTTTGGACTTGATACATTTGCACTCCGTCGCTGGTTGGAGGATCTAGGACGCCGATGACTGTCCATTTCGGAGATCGTACAACTTGACGTTACGGGCGGTTCAACCCTCTCCGAAGATTTTCTCACGTAAATTTTCCCGACGTGCTCTCATTTGGCTGCGACAAGCTGACGTAAGCAGCAGAGGGCAGAGGATTCATAGCGCGGTTTTCGGCGAGCGGCCGTACGACAGAGCACGTTGTCCTGATTTGGTAGGAGTGCGCCGAGCCGAGTCCGGATGAGTGGCAGGTTCATCTTTTAAATTGATCGGTAGATCGGCAGCATCCATTGTTCGCTACACACGCCGCTCGTTGCGAGACATCTCACCGGGCGATCGTCCGGCGGTGAAGGTACGGTGATTTACGGCGGTTAAAACGCCTGAGCCGGCGAGCCACGCATCACCAGCAATCGGGGTGCGCAAGTACCTCGCCCATGAGGCACTCTGGTTCGACGATAGTCACTTCCGAGCCGTTCTGCTCGCTTTTGATTCCTCCGCAGGCCCGCTCGTTGATGTGAACTCGCGTTCTACGCGGTCTACAGTGCGGTCGAGCACGTCGATGGCTGACCAGAGCGGCTCATCGAGAGATCATTCTTTGTCGCTTGGCCAGCGATGAGCTCCCTTTCCCTTTCGGCCGCGTCAATGGCCGCCTTCATGGCAAGGAACGATGGAAGGCGGACTGGATCATGACGCGAACACGCAACGGAGCGCCGTAGCACAGGATGGCTAATGTTCGCGGCAGCGTTGCCTCGACATGCGAAGGTGCTGGGCGGAGGCCGACGGTGTTCGCCTACGAACGGCGGCCACAATGAAGCAAGCTTGCCGGACGTTACCATAGGCCACGACAGGATGGATCGCGACCGATTGCTCGCTTCAGATTGGTCCATACCTGGAGTAGGCCCAGGCTGGCCGGATAGCCACCCCGGAAAACCGCGGCCCGCGCTTCGTACTGTGTGGGGAAGTAAAGCCGGCCGAGTCCGCGGCCCCGGCGCGGCTTTAAAGGCAGATCGGCGTGTTCTTGGCCGCACGCGCAGCAAGAAGCGCCAAGCCCCCCTTCAACCTAGTGGAAGTAGGACTTCCTCTCTGGCCTTTCTCGCCCCATGGTAGATTCTGATCTGCAGCATGGGACGGCCTCTCTTGAGCTCCACGCTCCTGACCATGCTCCATCTTTGCTCGCGTACTCGGTTTTGAACTGACCATCCACTTCGAGCACATATCCGGAAGCTGGCAGTACACGAGTGGGTGCGACCAGTCTGTTCCTCTCGAGCGAAAAGTTTGACCGCAGGCCCCGCCTGAGCCAGATCGCCTGAGCCGCGCCGGCAGGATATTACGCGAATTGATGACGTGACGCGAGCACATCTAGCCATCAAGAATTGAGCGCGCTATCAAGACATCCACTACCGCTTTCGCTGACTGCTCTAGGTTCTGCTCCATGGTCCTGAGATGAATATCCGGTGTTTCTGGTGCTTCGTAGCACGCGTCGAGGCCGGTGAAGTTCTTGATGTTGCCTGATTTCGCCTTTGAGTACAGCCCTTTCGGGTCTCGCCGTGCGCATTCCTCGATCGGCGTATCGACAAATACTTCTATGAACTCTTCGTTGCCAACCAGGATGCGCACCCTGTCCCGTTCCGCTCTCGTGGGCGAGATCAACGAGCAGATCACGATCAAGCCGCTGTCCACCATCAACTTGGCAACTTCACCGACACGCCGAATGTTCTCCCCGCGGTCCGCCTCCGAGAAGCCCAGATCGGCGCTTAATCCGTGTCGGAGGTTGTCGCCATCCAGCAGCATTGTATGCCGCGACATCGCAAACAGCTTTTGATCAACCAGATTCGCAATCGCCGACTTTCCCGCGCCAGACAGGCCGGTGAACCAAATGACGCAAGGCTTCTGATTCTTGAGTGCGGCACGCTCCTTCCTATCTACGGATAGGGCTTGCCTAGAAATATTGGCGGTCTGCCGTAGCGGAACGGCAATCATGCCTGCCCCCGCCGTACGATTGGTGTAACGATCGATGAAGATGAATGATCCGGTCTTCCGATTGACGTCATAAGCATCGAATACTGCGGGCATTGTGGTCACAACATTACAGAAGGCGATCTCGTTCAACGAAACCATCCCGGCGGCCAGATGCTCACAAGTGTTGACGTCGATCCGATGCTGAATTTCAGTAATGCTGCCGGAAATCGTCTGCGATCCGATCCGCAGGATGTAATTGCGTCCGGGAGTGAGCGGCTCCTCGTCCATCCAAATCACATAAGCAGCGAATTGGTCGGCGACCTTTGGTTGATCGTCCGGTCGGGACAGAATGTCGCCACGGCCGATATCAATTTCGTCTTCCAGTGTAATGGTCACCGCATCCCCGGCTTTGGCGCCGACAAGGTCGCCACCGTGGGTCACGATCCGCTTGACGCGCGTGGTCCGTCCCGACCTGGCGACAATGATCTCATCCCCCGCCGAGATCGTCCCGGAAGCCACCGTCCCGGCATAGCCCCGAAACTCAGGATTTGGCCGGTTCACCCATTGTACCGGAAAGCGGAAAGCCTGGCTTGCGGTGCCGGACTGGATGTCAATGCTCTCCAAATATTCAAGCAGGCAGGGACCACGATACCAGTTGGCACGCGCGGAGCGGTCTACGACGTTATCGCCGTAGCGGGCCGAGATCGGGATGGGAACGATCGAGGTGAAGCCGAGACCGGCGGCAAAGGCCATATAGTCGCGCGCGATCCGATCGAAGCACTCCTTGTCGTATGCGACAAGATCGATCTTGTTCACTGCCAGCACGATATGACGAATACCGAGCAGCGCACAGATAAAGGAGTGGCGGCGCGTCTGAACCATCACGCCTTTGCGGGCATCGATCAGGATAATGGCGAGCTGAGCCTGCGAGGCGCCGGTAGCCATATTGCGGGTATACTGCTCATGGCCGGGAGTGTCGGCCACCATGAAGGAGCGCCGCGGCGTAGTGAAGAAACGGTAGGCAACATCGATCGTAATGCCCTGCTCCCGTTCGGCCTCGAGGCCGTCCACAAGCAGCGCGAAGTCGATGTTATCCCCGGTGCTACCGTACTTGATGCTGTCGCGTTCCAGCGCCGTGATCTGATCGTGGTAGATCATCTTGCTGTCGTGCAGTAATCGGCCGATCAGCGTCGATTTGCCATCGTCCACCGAGCCACATGTGATGAATCGCAGCTGATCCCTCGTCCGGACCGGAACCGGCTCCGTTGTCTGCTTTGTAAACATCAAAAGTAGCCTTCTCGCTTCTTCTTCTCCATTGAAGCGGCTTCATCGGTGTCAATTAGGCGCCCCTGGCGCTCAGACATGGTCGCGGTCTGCATTTCTGCGACGATACCTTCGATCGTGGTCGCATCGGATTCGATAGCCCCGCTCAAGGGATAACATCCAAGGGTGCGAAAGCGGATCATCCGCATTTCCGGCGTCTCATCGCAGTTAAGCTGCAATCGCTCGTCGTCAACCATGATCATCGCACCATTTCGATGCACTGTCGGTCTTCGTTTTGCGAAGTAGAGCGGAACGACCGGAATTTTCTCGATCATGATGTATTCCCACACATCGAGCTCGGTCCAGTTTGACATCGCAAACACGCGCATAGTTTCGCCCTGGCGAATCCGTGTGTTGAACAGGCTCCAGAGCTCCGGCCGTTGGTTACGGGGGTCCCATACATGTCCAGCCGAACGGAAGGAGAGTATCCGTTCTTTTGCGCGACTCCTTTCCTCATCGCGCCGGGCTCCGCCAAAGGCGGCATCGAATCCGTGGAGGTCGAGCGCCTGTTTCAGCGCGTCCGTTTTCATGACCTGGGTATGGAGGGCGGAGCCGGAATCGATCGGATTGATCCCACGCGCGCTGCCGTCCTTGTTGACATGGACAATCAGGTCGAGACCGAGCCGCCTGGCTGTCGCGTCTCGGAAGCTGATCATCTCGCGGAACTTCCAGGTCGTATCGACGTGAAGCAGTGGGAAAGGTAGTTTTGCCGGATAGAACGCCTTGATCGCAAGGTGTAGCAAAACGCTTGAATCTTTTCCGATCGAGTAAAGCATGACGGGCCTTTTGAACTCGGCGACCACATCACGCATGATTTCAATCGATTCAGCTTCGAGACGGTGCAGATGTTTTGGCAGCATATATCTTGTTTTCGGTGCAGGATCTCTGTTCTTCGCCGCTCTATGGCTCCAGCCCAGAGCGGGGAATATCCGTGGCAGAAATGGCCGGCCAAGGCGCATGGCTCGTCAATGAGGCCAAGCCCCGTTCGACAGCACACTTCGACGCGGCAGCATATCGCATTCTGCCGCTCGCACTGCCGGCGCGTGCGGCACACCTGATCGGGAGATCAGCGTGCCGGTTAAGGATCTTGGCTAAATCAACCAGCGTTGCTCGACCACAAGCATTCAGAATCCTTAGGAGCTCCCGACGATCCGCTCAAGCCGCGCGACCTCGCCTCGCAACATCTCGATAGCCACGTCCCGGTTCTCCGAAACGTTCCAATTAGTGTGGGCAGACTCTCCAGCATGAGATAAGCCGGACAGTCCTCCCGCCTTGGCACTTCGAAAATCCCACCATGTTCGGAATATCCGACGATAAAGTTCGGTTACTTCCCGTCCCCTGTCCAGAACTCCGGCTTTCTGGGCATGCAGCAGTTCCTGCTCATATCCAAGTTCTACGAAAAGCTCGGCACCGACCAGATCGGTCACGGTTTGCATCTCTTCGACGCTCAATTGAGATTGCCACGATTTGACAGAGCTTTCGTCGATGGTGTTTCGTTCCAGGATTTTTCGGTCTCCAAAGCTGCTGGACTGAAGATAATCTGCTCGTCCCATGCTCACCGATGCCACGCCTCCTGGATCACAGCCGAGCGCTGTCAGTAGACGCTGGATTTCCTCGTCCGGGTGCGCCACGAGCAGTTCGTATTGCACCAAATGAGTCTGCGGGCGAATACGTTGCGCGGCGAGCCTAGGAAGACCCAAAACCAAATCGGCCAGCGAAGATATTATGCCATCGGGCAGTCGAAGCATGAGGTCAGCGAGACTGGATACGCTGACCGGCTGCGCGCTTTCTGCCCGCAGTGGGATGCCCCACGTCGATTTCAGTGAAGCGGCGATCGCGTAAGGATTGCGCATCAGAAGGATGTGTAGCGCTTCCGGATAGACGGATTCAACAAATTCAAGTGTCGTCCAATAGCGTGGTGTCTTATCTATGATGATGCGCTTGCCCGCTTTTGCCAGATATTGATCGTATGCTGCATCTGCAAAAGCGCGGCTGACGATCGTGCGATCTATCCGTCCCAAGAATTCGGAGGTGGCGGCCTCAATTAGAGAGCTGCCGGCCGGATGACGCCGATCCACCTTGCCAATTGCTTCAAGCGCCAGCATTAACCAGGGTTCAGGCGGAGCCGCAATGTCTGGATGGAGCTGCAGCAAATGTGCAAGGAGTGTGGTCCCGGATCGTGGAAGACCAAGGAGAAAACACACCTCAGGTGAACGACCAACAAGTCCGCTCATCATTCAGACACTCGTGCTTGGCAAGCGCCATCTGTCAACGCTAGCTCGATTGGGCGAAACAAAGCCGGCCGCCGGATCACATGAGGGCAACCGCTTGCGTACAAGGAGTCGAAAGGACAAGAATTTTGTCTGCCACTCATGGCTTGAGACCCATTCAGTCCGATCAGGCGGGATCACAGAACGATAACTGAAATCGCTTCCCCGATTGCTCGATCGATAAAACGAAATCAAGCAACAGCTCAAGTGCACGAAGATTGACCGCGAATATGGCAAGGTTGAAAAGAACTATACGGACGTTTGCCAAGACCGCGCGCGGCACATGGAAGGTTGCTACGTATAGAAGATGGGTGCGCCGGGGCATTGAAGAGGTAACTGCGACATGCACCTTGCTGAGGCTCGGCAGACACAAACAATTTCGGCATATGAGCGGAGCGCTGCAAAGAAGCAGGCCATATCGCGGACATCACAGCAGAACTCTTCTCAGCGCGGGAGCGATCCAGACGCTACCTCCAGTGAGCGCCGCCGTTGGTCGGTCAACAGACTGGATCGCCCTTCATGTGAGAGATCCATGACGGCGCCATCAGCAAGGCAATGTCTTCACTGCCGATCGGTCACACCCGTTGAGACCACGTCTAAGATAGTCCGTCAATAATGAGAGATGCTGGAGCTCCCACCGCGACAGTGAAACACCATCCAAACACTCTCTCAGCGCGGATCCGTAAAGCTAAATTTCCGACAAAATTTCTATGGGTACTGAGGGCGGCCCAGCGAGCCGCCCTATCGCGCCAGTACCAGCGCTGCTCAAAACTACCGCTGATGTCCGAGTCCGATTCCAAGATGCAAGGCCTTCTGGCGGAGCGCACCGACGCTGCGTTTGGTCATCTTTGCTATTTTTATGACCGGGGTTCGGGCCTTCGAATGGACTTTGAGCTCCTTGATATCTGCCCTCGTCCATTCGCGCCGCGTAACGCGTTTCTTGGTTGCTTTCTTCACGATGAATGCTCCTTTTGAGAGGAGCGGCTTGTAGCATAGTTTTCACGGCACGACGACCGCAAAAAGCAGACGATATATAAGAGTGGCGTCAGGTATAACTTGGTCATGCGTTCCAAACGCGAGACGTCTGGGCTAGTACAGCTGTGGAACTGCAAACCTCATATACACCTCGCCTCGCCCTCAGAGAACGTTCCCATCGACGCCCTTCTATTTGCGGCGAAGCAACCGACACGCGCTAGAATGAGTAAGCCAACGCGAGATCAGTTTAGCCGACCGTCTCGACCACGCTGATGTGCATGAGGAGGCCAGAAGCCTCATCCCTCAGGTTTGAATCACAATATCCCTAGCCGCGTTGAACGACTTCCTAATACCAATTGCAACGCCACTGTTTCAAGATGTGACTTCGAGATCTAGTTGAGTACATCACGATCAGCAAGGGGTTGAGCGGCTGGCGGTCGCCCCGGTAGCGGTTTACGTGGGCTCAATCGCCTGCCGTGGGGCGCTTTCTGCCCGCGTTCCTTCCCAGCTGCGAAGTCAAAGGCGCAGTTGCTCAGCTTTCGGCTGTTGCGCGATCTCTCGCTCAACCTACGCCTGCATAGTTCACTGATCTAAGTGTTCGAGCCTCTCAAGATATTCCCTTCCCTCCTCGGCGAGGATCCCGCATCCGGCCTCCCGCATCAGCTTTGGCCGAAAATGCCGAGTTGGGGCGCGTGGCCTGCGATGCGCTTCATATGAGCCGGCCACTCCGGGCCGCTGCTATACAAGTAGCCAATGCTGCTTAACGACTTCGATACTCGACCGGCCCGTGCGGCTAGCCGGTAGGTATCTTCAGTATAGACGTGAAAACTCACGCGCACGCCATTGACCCAAGAAAAAGCCTCATAACACCTATTTTGAGGTAAGCTCCAGAGGCGCGCCCCGCTTTCAAAAGAAAAGCTTGCTCGCTAAGCCCAATACGCGATGCCCCCCTGGTCTGGTCGCTTTAAGCAACTTTTTCGACGCATCGGCCACATCCTGCCCGAAGCTTCCGAAGAACGGTTCAGCATAAGATAGCGGCGTCGACTAGGAGTGTGAGGAGATCTCAACCGCCTTGGACCAGTACGAGATCAAACGACGTCGGTGGTAACCACGCTGTTGTACATCTTGACGAATGACGTCGCTCACGGAACGAACCGCCCGCCTCTTTCTCTTCCAATTGCCGTCCAATCCCGGCGGGATCCCAAAGCCTGTCGGGACGACCAAAAGATCGTGTCTTCGGTTCAAATAGATATCGAACATGTGGTATCTCTTGTCGCGCGAGCGTAGATCGGCCGTTCATCGGTCTGGTGACATTGAAGCAACAGTCTCCCTTAAAGTCACTGGACGATCAAATGACATTCGAAAGCTCCATCCTGATACGTCAAGACCATCACGGGCACGATGGTGCAAGATCTGAGCGTGTTCACGTCCCAACTTTCCGCTGAGAGGCGCACTCGACGAGCGTCGACCTGAAACGTGCGAGAGTACATCTAATTTTACTTAGCTACTTTGCGGCTCTGCGGCTCTGCGGCTCTGCGGCTCTGCGGCGCTTACGCTACAGTTTTTGGTTCTGGCAACTAGTTGATGCAGCATAACTTTGACAAGTTCTAACGAGCACACCTTCGCCAGCTATCAGGCTCCCAAAGCAATGGCTTTACGAGCCGCCGCCTCCGGTACTAGTCGAAGTAATCCTTGGACCCGTCTTCGCGGACCGCATCGACAGTAAAGCAATCCCCCCGGCAAAGATCCACCTATGGCGCTGCCGAGCCGGGATGACCGGAAAGCGATTGTGTTCAAGGATCCTGGCCAGTTCGGGGCCGGCGTCTTTGACTAAAACGAACGTCAGGAGGGACCGAAAGGACGTTGATATCTATGTAGAGGCCGGACAACAGCAGGTCGTCATCGTCGCAAGCTGGGGAATTAGTTTTGAATGGTTCGGGCGCGACTATCACTTGCGCATTGCTTCTGGCAAATAGTCGGTCATCGCTCGAGACCGCACCAACAGAAGGCTCATCGGTCGATGCACGATCACGTTAAGCTCCCGCAACGTGTCCACAATTGCTTCGACGTGCTCATTCAGTTCGTCGACATAGCGGTCCTCGATCCCGTGGCGGACCGGTGCGCGAGCTCAGGCACCTGCTGCCGCCGACGAGAGAACGCGGATAATACCAGTCCGAGCGAAGCTCAAGATTGTTATAAAGGAATAAGTCGCAAGAGAGTTCGCGATCATGAGCCGCATGATTGGTGGCCGTACCCACCACAACTTCCTTCAATCTCGACCACTCGTCGTACGAATCTAAAGTCACGCTTACCCGTATCGGCCGTGCGTTCAGGTTTCATAGCCGAGTCCGATCAAGACGCGAGCGTAGGCACAGTCTCATAGGCACGCTCGCCGAATACGTTATCGCGGGCAAGCAAGCCGTCCATGCTAATGGCGATGCCATGACTGGCGAGCACGCCGGTGAACGTCGCGGCCGTGAATAGCCTTGGTCGGTGCTTAAGATGTCGCGCTTCCGTGGAAAACTCAGGAAGTGCGAAACCCTTGCTTACTCAGGCGTCCTTGCGGGATGCTCGAAAGGCTGATGTGGACGGATTAGCTAAGGCAGGTGGGGTTCGAAGCTCCAATACATCGGCGAATATTGTCCAATCGCGGACACTCTTTTGCTTGCAAAATTCAGTCTCCGCCTGCTGAGCAGCAGCACTCAGGGAGACGGCATCGACCTTGAATGCTGCCTGGCACGCACGATGCTCGCCGCCGGTATCGTCACAAACGGTCTTAATAAACCGAACATTAAATGAAGGCATGCCCCTCGCTTCCCGTGGTTCGCTTATCGACTATTCTGCCATTCGCATCGCGAGTATTTGATCTGCCTCAAGTAGCCCCCCAAGAGGTCTGTCCGCCCATCCAAAGATCGATCAGATGTAACGGCACGGCACGAGCCGCTTGCGCGCAGATTTCTTATATACGCCGGCGAGGGACTATGCGCGCAGGCGATCGTGCGGCAATCAGGCCAGGAACCCGTCTTCCATCCGACGGTCCACTAGCCGCCCCCACGGTAAGCCGATCATAAGGATTGTCGCAGCCCACGTTTCGATGAGCCCAGGTCCAGGACTCCAGTGCCGAGACCTAAAGGTGGGATCAGCCCCGACAAGGCTACCGACGATGAAGGCGAACAATCGTTTGACCATCCGTGTGCACGGAGCAATGAGGAACAATGCTGCCGTAGCCCATGGAGCGTGAGTTGCGCCTCAAATCAACACGCTGGCGTGCTGCAGAGAGTGCGATGGATTCGCGCATGCCCGAGTTCGGACATGTGCACTGCCACGCGGGGATTTGCGGCACGTGCGGCCGCTCGAGGTCAACCACTCCCGGACGAACGAGGCTTTTGACCCGCATCAATGCTACGACGGCTGTGTCCTGATAGAGGTGATCTTCTAGTAAGGTCAGACGCATGGCAGAAAGAACGACTTGAGCCCATGATGCTCTCATGTCCAAGCACCAGCCATCACTTTTTAGGACTCCTTTCGGGCGCAGCCGAGCCGCGGGTTGATGACCTACACATGATAAGTTGCGCCGCTTGCGATGACGTCTACTTTATCGACCTGCGGACAGGCCCGATTATGGGCTCCGAGCAACGCTACGTCCCTCCTATTGGTGTCAACCGAATCCAGCGTCTTCGCGCTCTCGCTGGAGCACGTGCTACGCGCGCGAGAGCGCGGCTGAAGTCGCCCGCACTCCACGGGATGACGCCGCAGAACACGGAGTATCTCACCAACAAGGGACGTGACATGATAGAAAACCGGGCCATTTACCCCGCCACAAGCCAGATTGCTGGAGCTGCAGACCAGTTTAGTTCGTGCAGAACAGTTACAAATAGCGACAGCCGAGGCCTTGAGCTGCCCCAGATCCATTCGGCGGAAGCTCAGGCCTTGTTTGCCGGCGAAAATCCAAATATTCGCGAGCGGACAGTGTTCCGGACCAACGATGCCACCGACTGCCCTCTGCCGCGGCTCACGCCATCAAGACCGCGCGCCGTCCGGTCGAATCGCGCAGAGCCTGCTCGCGCGAACGCCAAGCGATGTTCGTAATGTTCACAAGGTTGTCTGAATTTGTCAGCTCGCAGCGATGAACTTTGTTCAGGATCAAATGGCGATTTGATCTGGGAGCGGCTCGAAATCATGCCGCCCTTCGATCAGGATCTGGAGATTGCCGTGATCGAGGGGAATTCAATTCACCGGGTGGTCTTTCCCTGCCGCCGGGCGTTCGGCGGATGGATCAACGCGAATACCGGAGAGCACGTCGCCGTGCAGCCAACGCATTGGCGTATCTGGCTCGGATAGCGGCGGCGATCCTGCACAATAGATTGGTGTGAGTTGAAGCAGGAACTGGCTTCGGCGTCCTCTCGTCGGACACTATGTGGGGTTCATCGAATGAGAGCGCCTGACGGGGAAACATGTCCGAGCGGACCGATGAGAAGCCCCTTGCGGTTACGTCCGGCATCACCCCTCTCATTGTTGTCGCAACCGTTCCCACTCTTCTTATGAGAGACACCACGGTGTAGATTTCGTCTCTCAGACCAAACGATCGCTTAGCACGGCATAAGGAGCTACGATAAACGTATCGATATGAGTCCATATTCTCGGCCAATGTTCTCGCCTTGGTGAACCGTCGGCTATTATCTTTCGGCCAAGTACCGCGAGCCGTCAGCGTCGTTTCTCCGGATGCACATCCGTTCCAACCATCAACTGGGGCCAAGCACTTTTTGTTGGCCCCAAGTCTTGCCGCGAGATTAAGGAGGGCGGTATTGACCACAAGCGAGTAGCTTGGTCGAGAACAGACCGAGCGCCGGATCAATGATTTTGCGGAGACGATGCAGCGCGCAGTTCGCGGGCGGCAGCGACCATGTTGGTAATCGCAGGCCGCACCTCCTCCCATTTGCGCGTTTTTAAGCCGCAGTCCGGATTGACCCAGAGCTGTGATTCTTGCAAACGCGTCCGAGCCAGCACCATCAGCTCCTTCATTTCGCTCACCTCGGGAACGCGTGGAGAGTGGATGTCGTACACGCCAGGTCCGATTTGATTTGGGTATTCGTACTTCCTGAATGCGCCCAGTAGTTCCATTTTCGATCGCGACGTCTCGATCGAAATGACATCCGCATCCATTGCAGCGATCGCACCGATGATGTCGTTGAACTCGGAGTAGCACATATGTGTATGGATTTGCGTCTGATCGGTAACGCCTGATGAGCAGATGCGGAAGCACTCTCCGGCCCAATCGAGATAGGCCTTCCACTCCGATCGGCGCAAGGGCAATCCTTCGCGAAGTGCAGCTTCGTCGATCTGTATCATGCCCGCACCGGCATTCTCGAGGTCGCGCACTTCGTCGCGGATCGCAAGCGCAAGCTGACGGCAGACCTCGCTCCTAGGAATATCATCGCGAACAAACGACCAGTTCAGGATCGTCACCGGTCCGGTCAACATCGCCTTCATTGGCTTGCTAGTTAGTGATTGCGCGTAACGCCACCAGTCCACAGTGATCGGCTTCGACCGCACTACATCGCCAAACAGGATCGGGGGCCGGACGCAGCGCGAACCATAAGACTGTACCCATCCCTTCCTGGTAAATAGGAAGCCGGCGAGTTGCTCGCCAAAGTACTGCACCATGTCATTGCGCTCAAATTCGCCGTGCACGAGGACGTCAAGACCGATGTCCTCCTGCCAACGTACGGCGCGGGCTATCTCCTCCTTGATGAACCTATCGTATTGCTCGTCGCTCAGCGCGCCTCGCGCATGCGCCGCCCGAGCATTTCTGACTTCTGTGGTCTGAGGAAACGATCCGATCGTCGTGGTGGGAAAAGCTGGTAGTCCAAAGCGTGCCCTTTGGATCTCGGAACGACGTGCAAACGGACTTGCGCGCCGGCGCATCGTCTGGTCGATTGCGCTCATCCGGGCAGCGACATTGGCATCATGGATCTTCGGCGAAGTCCGCCGGGCAGTCGCAGCGCATTCCGAATCGGCAAGAGCGAGCCCGACATTTTGGTCGCCAGCGAGTGCTCGCGCCAGGATCGCAAGCTCACGCATCTTCTGAACAGAGAAAGCAAGCCAGCTCTTGACGTCGGACGTGAGCCCGGTCTCGAGTTCAACATCGACCGGCACATGAAGCAGCGAGCAGGATGGAGCGAGCTGTACACGGTGCTTGCCGAGCTTCGCAATCGCGGGCTCCAACCGCCGACGGAGCGACGACAGATTCGATCGCCACACATTCCGGCCGTCGATGACACCGAGCGACGTTACGAGATCTCTTCGACCGACAGCAATGATCTGATCCAACAACTCTGGCGCTCGAACCAGGTCAACGTGCAGACCCGAGACTGGGAGGCTCAAGGCGGTATCCAAATTGTCGCCTAGGTCGCCGAAATAGCTGGCAACCATGATCTTGATAGCCGGTCCCTCTTTTGCGAACCGCTTATAAGCATGTAGCAGTGATTTTCGTACCGCTTCGTCCAGATCAAGGACCAGGCAGGGCTCGTCAAACTGAACCCAACTTGCCCCTCGTTCGGCCAATTCATGCAGAACCTCAATATAGATCGGTATCAAATCATCTAGTAGGGATAGGGGCTGGAACGCGCCATCGGCACTCTTGCCGAGTTTTAGGAATGTGACGGGCCCGATCAGGACAGGGCGGGTCTGAAAGCCGAGAGCCTTTGCTTCCTCATACTCTTCGATGGGTTTGCGAGAGCAAAGTCTGAACGCCTGTCCCTTGTAAAACTCGGGAACCATGTAGTGGTAGTTGGTATCAAACCACTTAGTCATTTCCTGCGCGGGTGCGCCAGACCCCCGCTGGCGGAGACCGCAACTCGTATCCTGGTCGTCGCATTGTGATCCGCGAGCCATGGCGAAGTACGTCTTGAGGGAAACGTAGTCTCCTTTCGAGGCGTAGATCTCCGGGATAGCACCAACCATGACACTTGTATCGAGCACCTGATCATACAGCGAGAAGTCATTCGACGGAATGATCGTGACGCCGAGAGATTTCTGACGAGCCCAGTTAGCTGCGCGCAGCCCGGATGCGTCCTCGAGCAATTGCTGTTCGCTGATCTTTCCCGCCCAGTAGCTTTCGAGAGCGAGTTTGAGCTCACGCCTTGGACCGATGCGTGGCGTCCCGAGCGTAGCAACCGGAAGAGAGAGAAGAGACATAGTGTTAACCCCTGTTGGGGACAAAGGCCATGGCGGACGCAGGCAGAGGAAGTCGCGCATGCGACGGCTGCTTGGCGCACCACCGAGACACCCCGCCCGTGGACCAATACATCGTCGGGGCAGGTCTCCTGGCTTGCTGGTCATCGCTGCTGTCCGGCCTTCCCGAAGCCGTGCTGGCTTCAGTGACATCGTTGGACAGTAGCTCGCCGCTCACAGTTGCGGGGGCAGCGCCGGCATTTGCACCGGCTTCCCTCTTAGCTCCGGATCAAGTGGGATTCGGAGAACCTCGACGACTTGGATTATCGACAGGAGGACTCTTCCGTCAACCTCTCAGATCATGTGCCAAGCTAATCTGCGACATCTAGGCGAATAACCGTGCCTTTCTATGAGCAGCGCAATCTAGCAACATACGGGACGAGCAGGTTGACTTGCGTGCTAACCAGACTTCAAAGTTCATCGATTAAGTCGGCTTCGTGTCGCCAGCCATCATGTAGGCCGCACGCCGACGCCAACGATCGCGTACCAGACGGTTCAATGACGGCAAACGCACTTGAAAGGATCCACAAACTGCGGCCGATACACTGAATGGAAACATCGAAGCGTGCGCAGGTTGGAAAGTCGACAAGAGGGACATAAAACCCGTGCAACTCTCCGCCCTCTCCCTGGCACAAAGAATGCAAGCCGCTCGACATACCCAGTCTCTCTTGCTCGGTATGTCCAGCTCAGCCAATTGAAGCTGTCGCGGGCTAGGGAAGTTAGCGGCGCGTGACATAGAGGGGAGCGGCTGCCCGCGCGGGATAGCCACGGGTGCCCCGTCGCCTCTCCGTAAACTTCTTGCGCCCGCTCATAGCAGCTTCAAGGTTGCCAGCTTTGAAAGATGTACGGATGAAACGCGATAGGCCGAGGGTTATGAAGAGAATGTCGGGAAGACCCGCGCTATGGCTTGCCCTGGGCGGACTTCTAATGTGCCTAGCCTGGCCGGCTGCCATGAGCAACACCATTGGCGCCAGCGACAACCCACTTGTCGAAAGACTCAAGTCAACGTGGCGAGCGCAAGATGGTGAGACGATAGAACAAATCATCTCCAATGTCTCGAAGGTGGCACAGTTCGTCCCTCAGATGTGGGGGGTCGTTGAACTTGGCGAAAACGACTATGTTTTCGTTTCGTGGACCAGGCACCGAGACAACAAATCAGACGAACAGTACGCTATCACCTGGAAAGTCGCGCTCGACGGTACGATTGAGCTTGCGTCAACCTATGCGAAGCCGATGGAATTGGGCTGGCGTGCCCTAGCGCTCTCGTTGATCGCCAAAGAAGTCGCAGATGGTGAAAGGGACGCAAACTTTAGCTTTCTGCATGATCCAAGTAACTTCAACTTTGTGACTACGCCGCAAGGCCGGCTCGGCGATCTTCTGCGGCAGGGCCGATGCACTATCATTGAACCTGTTGGGGTAGACTACTTACCCAAGCAGAATGACAAGCCGAACGAGAAAGGCGATCTATGGCGCATTCTGCTCTTGGTGAATTGCGATATCCAAGGACCACGTTATTTTACACACAACGGGGTCATCACTTTCGAGAAGAGCGAAGGCCAAGATTGGGAGCCACAATCCTCTTTTGCCAAGCGCATCGCGAAATTTCCTCCGGGCTCCTGGTTTCAACGGACCGAGCCAAAGGAAGAGGAAGACTTAGGGGACCGAAGGCCTTAGTAGACGGCCGCGCAGAGCAACATCGCACCGCAGCTGCCGTACGGTCGAAAGCCTCGTACCAACTGCAAGACATACCCGCTCCGCAGTTGCGTTGCTTACGGCTCCGCAATAGTCCGGCTGCCCTTCTCGCAGCAGTTCGGCCTGCCCTACGAAAGGTCAAGCAGCATGATACTTTTCCGCCAGGTGTCGAGCTCAGCGGCGCGTACTAGGACGCGGACTCATTAAGGCGCATCCATAGCCTGATTGACGCGAGTTGAACGAATGCGAGGTAGTTGGCAGCGAGCCTGTCGTAGCGCGTCGCCACCCGACGACATTGTTTGATCCTATTGAAGAACCGCTCGACCTGCTTGCGAGCACGATAGAGATAGGGGCTGAAGCAGATCGGATCGCTGCGATTGCTTTTCGGCGGGATGTTCGCCCACGCACCCTTCTTCCTGGCAAGCTCCCTGATCCAGTCCGCGTCATAGCCACGATCGGCAAGCAGCATTGACCCGGATTTCAGACGAGACAGCAGTTTTCCGGCGAGTCGAACGTCATGGGCCTCACCGGGGCTCAGCGCCAACCGTACTGGCAGACCATTGCCATCGACCACCGCATGGATTTTGCTCGTCAAGCCGCCGCGGGACCTTCCCATTGATTGGCGCTGGTCCTTGTGATGCAGGCTCCATGCTGATGCACGCGGACAATGGAGGTGTCGATCATCTGGACAGCGGCATCATGGGCAGTGGAAAGCGCTTCTATGATGCAGCCCCAAACACCGGCCCGCCGCCACCTGACGAAGCAATTGTAGCAAGTGGTGTATGGGCCAAACGCCGTCGGCAGATCACGCCAGGGTGCTCCTGATCGGAGGATCCAGAAGATGCCATTCAGGACCCGTCTGTCGTTCACTCGAGGAACACCACGCGGCTTGTTCGGCAGCATCGGCTTGATGGTGGCCCATTCATGGTCGGCGAGTTCGTAGCGCATGATTCGAGCCCTCGGTGAGTTTGAATCACGGCAGTCCGGCCAAATGCAACGCTTTTGGCCCGCTCCTGGTGCGGCGCTTACGGACAGGAGCGGACATCAACCAGCCCTCCATCTCTGCCAAATGCGTCGAAAATGACCCTAAGCGGGCGTTGTAAGTCCCCTTACCTCGCATCAGGGACACGCGGCTGGCCGTCACAACCGTTTTTTAACCCCGCCCACGAAATGGTACGAACTTAGCTTATGATGGTGCTTTGACGCTGCTGGACTGTTAGGCGGATCGTATCACCGCACGACCCGTGGCATCTACCGGTGATGCGAGCCCGGTTGCTCCCGCCCTAAACTGGCGAGGGGCCATGTGCGACAAGTGCGACCAGATCGATGCCCGAATTCAAAAGCTCCGCATCCTCATCTCTCCGGGCCTGGAATCTTTTAGTCGCGTAATGATCGAAGCCGCCATCGAGGCGTTGCACGCAGAAAGGCAGGCATTCCAGTGCGAGGGCAGTTCGTCTTCATCCAACGGGTAACCTTTCGGCTGCGCGGGCCCTCGTTGAGAGCATTCGAGCGTTCGAAGGCTAACGGCGCTCGGGTCAAATCTCCAAGTGCCCCTCAGCGGATCCGCGGCGGTGTCCGCCGGTCTGTCCGCTTGCCCCCTGCGGAGGTTCCGGTTCGCTCGGCGAATGCGATGCCCCCGAGGGAGTGGAGGCGGCCTAACTCAAGTTATTGAAGTGCGATCGAACAGGCTGATGATCAGCACAATGGACGAACTCCTAAAACGCGCTGCTCTAGCTATCGCAGACAGCCAAGCGCTTCAGCACCATTGGCGCCTTCTGTTCGAAGAGCAGAGGTTTGAGCGAGTGCAACTCCGACGCTCAGTTCTCGAAAGTGCTCAGGCGAGGGTCGAGAGCAAGGCGATGCGCGAAAATGGGCAACCCTAATTGCTGTGAAATGAGATCAATCCATGGTAGTCGTCCTCTATCACCGGCTGAGGCCCTGCCCGTAGGCGCTGGTGGCTGAGAGACAAGCGAGCTCCCGCCTGCTGGATCAGGAGGAGCCGATGTCGAAATCATCGGACGACAAGCGCTTTGCCGACAGCCGCTTTCCGCATACGGGGATTGACGCGCGGATGGTCGCTTGGTCTCGTGAGTTGTTGGCTCACTCCGAAGCTCTGCTGCGAAGGCCAGCCCCAACGGTCTTTCTTGGAGGCGGCCCCTACAAACCATGGCCAAAAGCAGAAGACGAGTAGAAAATGAAGTAGGCCATTCGCTGCTCTGAAGGCTAGTGAATGTTGCCTATTGGCCCAACCCGGTCCTGCAGCACCGTTCGCCGACTCGTCAGCTCGTGACCATTGGCAGACGTGCTCACCTGACCTCAGGTTCTGGAGACGAGCGGACGCGAATGGGGCAGAGAGGTTCCTTCGCGGGAACGCCACAATCGCACGGCGTCTCCATGGTTGGGGTAAAGGTCCGTTTCAGCTAGGATTGAGCGTAAGGGGCATCTCAGAAAGAGGTTCGATAAATGACGACTGTGCAACCGAACTCCCGCACGCCAAGAGCTCTGATGGCCGGGGCACAGGATGCGTGGCATCGATCGTTCGAGCATTCGCCTGTACCCGCCCTTCTACTTACGCCGGATCTGAAGATTGTTGATGCCAACGACGCCTACCTCATCGGCGTCTCGCGCTCGCGGGATACGCTTGCCGGTTTAGATATGTTCGACGCCTTCCCTGACAATCCGCACCTGGCACTTGCCAACGGGGTTGCCAATCTGGCCGAGTCGTTTGGCAAGGTCCTTCAGGAAATGCGCGGTCAGGTGATGCCCTTGCAAAGATATGACATCCAGCCCGAAGGTCGACCTTGGCAGGTTCGCTATTGGCACCCTAAGAACTGGCCGGTTCTCGATGGTGATGGCGGGATCGTGGCGGTGGTCCATCATGTCACCGACGCAACGACCTCTGTTCTGGCCCGAAAGGCTGAGAGAGCGGGTCGGCCTCCTTCGGCGTCAGAGGCGCTCTTGCGCTCTGCTGACAAGGCCATTTATGGGGCGCGCGAGGTTGTCAAGGAAACCCAGGAGAAGATCTTGGCATCTCGCGCTTTGATCGAGGAGAGTGTGGAGGTCGTGCGACAAACCACCAAGGCACTCAAGCACAATTCCCCGCCAGATGCATTCCTAGGGCGAAAGACTTTTGAACCCTTTCCCGAGGAGCCTAGAGATTAGGTTGGCTGGTTAGTGGTCCGCCGTCATCTAAAACGCGTGCCTGCTGTTGGCCCACCGCGACATATTGCGCTGCCGCACGAAGTCGGTCGCTATAGGGGCAAAGCAGACATTCCTTTAATCGCATCACGCCGCCGGGTTTATGGGTACAGAGCCTAGTTTGCGACTGGTTTGCCCGCCTGCACTCCACCCAGTGAGAGCAACCAGGTTGCGGGGGACTAGCTCTCCTGCATTCTTCGCTAGAGCGCTTGGGGATGCGTCGACCCGAGCCGATGAGGCGTGCGCTTCGCACATCGCGTAGCTGCGTGACATACGCAGGAGCGTGAGCGTAGCGACGCCCGGCACTAGGGACCGACGCTGAAACGAAACGGGCTAGGAAGTTACACTGGTAGCAAGCCCGGCCCACCCGCTGAGCGCCTACTCACCGCAGGGCGGAAGCTCCGGAGATGTACGCTAGAATGTCGAGCGCCAAACTGACTCGACCTAGATTTCCTCGCGCTCATTCGTCTGCACGTCATAGACCCGGATCGTAAGCTTGGGAAACCGCTTCTTTAATTCTGCTCCACCTGCCGTGGCACCGTCTTTGGTTGCGAATTCGGCTCTGAGTTGGCCATCTACTTCAAGCGCGTAAGATGAGACTGTTACTTCCCGAACGACTGCCACCATGTCATTCCCATTATGTAGTGAGGTACTTAAGAATGATGTGTAGCTTGAGTCGGCTAAACCGCACCAGAGCTATTCGCCACGAGTGCGCGATGGGCAATCGCGTATCGTGGACTGACCCCTCACACTGAATTGCATCAGGATGGCGCTCGCGATTGTCCGAACACGTGGGCAGCTTGCGCACGCCCGGAGCGCACACGGCAAAGCGCGGCTCCATATCGCAACCGTTCCAAGTCCTGGAGCAAACGGCCGCTGATGCCGGCGTTCCTGGGTAGGCCACTCGAGATCGCGGGGAACCGTCACGACCGAAGAGCGGCCGCCCGTAGCGCCGCCGAGTCATAAACAATTCAGTTCTTGTAAAAGCGTATGGGCGGTAGCAGCAACGACCTACGGTGCAGCGCGGAGGACCAAATGCCACAATGCGATTGATAGCAACGATCATCTGGCTCGGTGTAAGAAGGCGTCGGATTTCCGCGCTTTGCTCAAACAAGAAAGCTTGATTTACACAGCGAGCATCGAGGCTGAACTCCGCCACGTAATTGTCTACACGGACAGAGCGAGCCAGACCAGATCATTTTGCAGATCTTTGTCGTGACAATACATTGGGGCGAACTCATCGTGCTCGTCGGCACGGTCTAGTTTGCCGATAGGAGTCGTAAGTAACAATAGCAAGGTTGCTCGTCCACCCCCAACGCCGCCGCGAGCGCCGACGCTTCATTAGTCGCTCACTTTTTGCAAAGGGGGCGCACAGCGTTTCGAGGCTCCGGGTTTGTCCAGCGCCGCGAGTACGGCGCAAAGCCGACGAGACTCTCCTCCCAGGTTCAGAGGGTCACAGTACGCTCCCAGTGAGACGCCGATGCTCGAGTGATACCGCCGCACGCACCAGAAGAAATCTCTTGATCCTTACGCAGCGTCAGGTCGTAGGTTTGAACTCACGCCAAGCTCTCATAAAGCACACATCGAAATACGCCGGCTGGACGGACCTCTGCCATCGAGCAGTCGGATCGCACCGTATCGTGCGTGAACATGGATCAGGAGCGAAAGGTTATTGTCGGGATGACGCACCGCGGAATCATGTTCGCATTGTTCGTTCTCATCACATCTCCGGTCTACGCCGCGACACTCAGCGGTGTTCCGCGCATCCTCGACGCCAATACGATCGAGATCGAAAGAACGAACGTTCGGCTCCTAGGCATCGAAGCTCCTGAGACGGATCACATTTGTCTCGACGCACAAGGCCGGAAATGGGCCTGCGGCCTAGCTGCTCGCGACGAGCTTATCAAGCATTCGAATGGGCGCACGTGGGTTTGTCATACCCAAAGAGTCGATGAGTATCGGCGAGCCCTCGGTAGCTGCTTCATCGAAGGCGAGGATGTGAACGTCTGGATGGTACGTGCGGGCTGGGCACTCTCCGCCGGTGCATCTCACCATACCTACGCTGTCTACGAGTTGGTGGCGAGCACAGCTAACACGGGGCTGTGGTCGGGGGCGTTCATCGCCCCCTGGGACTGGCCTCACCGCAATAGGGGCACGATCGTCGTTGGCGCGACCTTGGTCCCGATCGACGCTCAGGAAGTCCTGCTTGGATCGCTCCTGCTGGCGGAACCACCGTCGTCCGAGTGCCTGATAAAAGGGACTCTCGAGCGCAACGGCGAGCGGACTTATCGCGTGCCAGGGCAGCGCGGTTACGAACAAATCGACATGACGAAGAAGGGCGGCGAACGCTGGCTCTGCAGCGAAGCGGAAGCCGAAGCGACTGGGTGGCGTAAAGCCGTGCCATGAGGCGACACATGCAAGCAGCCCATTCTCATCACATGTACCATTTAACCAAGAACGCGCGCTCGCGCCGGTCACTGTTGCTGTTCGCTGCTTCGACAGTTTTCCTGCGGTTCGGCGATAAGATCGTCGACGCGAAGGAAGCAAAGGGCCTGCCCAAACCAAACAACCTGCTCTCGCCAAATGCTGCCCTGGATCGGCTGCTGAAGGGGAACGATCGCTATATCCAGGGCGCATCGCGAATCGACGATTTCAGGCGCGAGCGGCCAGTCTTGGTTGAGGGACAAAATCCATATGCAGCGGTTCTGAGCTGCGCCGACTCTCGCGTGGTCCCCGAACTTATCTTCGACAGCGGACTAGGTGATCTGTTTGTCTGCCGCGTCGCCGGCAACTTCGCTAACGAGGATACGCTCGCCAGTATGGAATACGCGGTTGCCATACTCAACACGCCGCTGATCCTCGTCCTTGGCCACGATCATTGCGGTGCGATAAAGGCTACGATCAAGTCGCTCTATGAAGATAAGCGGCCGCCGGGGCACATTTCGTCCCTGGTCACTGCACTTTCTCCTGCAGTGAAAGCATCTGGCGACCAAGCCGGCGACGCGTTCGCCCAAGCAACCCGACAAAATGTGGTCGATAACGTCAACAAAATCAAATCTACGGGGCCAATTCTGAACGCTGCAGTCGAGCAGAACCGACTGAAGGTCATCGGGGGGCTGTATCGGATCGACACCGGCAAGGTCGATATTGTGAGCTGATGCTAGCGCCTTCACGCTCCCGGCAATCGTACGCCGCCTGATACATCGGTTCAGTTCCGCGCGATATTATTGGTCCAACGTCCACCACAAATACGCCCGGACACTATCCGCTCCACAATTGTCATCGCTTCAGGAATCATTAGATATGCGTGGCCTCATAATTCTTCTCGTGTTTTACGCACTCATGTTGGCAACGCGGGGCCAGCAACAAGATACGCACATAGCGCGTCCAACAGCATTCATGGTTCCTGATTGAGCCGACAACCCAGTGGAGGTGGTTCAGGCAGCAGATCGCCATGCGAAGCATTGCAGGGTCTGAACTCCAGAGCACGCGACGATCCCGGGAGCTTCTCAGCTTCGACCGGAGCAAGGCATTCAGGGTCCTGCCTCGATAACCGAGCTCAGCCTGGGCTGAGGATCACATAGAACAACCAGCAGGACTGCCCGGCCCGGGGCTTTTGCAGCAGCATGCTACCCGCATCAGTACCGGAGAGCCTCCTGCATCGGCCGTTTGTGAGACCGCGACCATCGGAAAACCAGCCGCTCATCAATCATTCGTTAGATCGTCTCGTTCGCCGTCCTCCATGAGGAGATCGAAGAACCTCGAAGTTTACAAAGTGCGTCACCTGTACCCGGACGCTCCTAGGTTCTAAGCCGCGGCGAGACTTAGCGAATGTTTCGAGTTCCATCTGCACAGGTGACTTCGGTGCGCCAGCACCCTCGTTTCAAGCGCGCGCACCGCGTCTACAGGCCGAACTAATCTGGCAACCGCCCTTCCGGAATCAGGATCTTCAACCGCGGAGTCGCTTAGCTGGAACAGAGCACTAGCTTCGAAACGTGTCGCGCCTGGTCTGTCGCAACGTTCGTGATGTACGCATAGTTGTCGCACGAATTTGGCAAGCTCGGCCAAGGCCGCAAGCATAGATAGGAGGCGCCACCGGCCGCAAGAGAGAGTCGGTCAGTCAAGAATGTGCACGAACTTGCGTTCGGTATGCCAGAACGTGGACAGACTCGTCTGTTGCTGGCAACCCAAAACCTGTTCGAAACGGCTCGTCTTCGCTTGCATGAGCGGGACACTCTTGCGGTCACCTCGAACCGGAGTTCGATCGTGCAATTACCGCGTCTGGAGCCGCCGTGAGTTTCATGAACACCTGCGTACTTGAGCCGCTTCTAAGCAAGCGCTTACCAGCAGTCGCACGATCAGCACATTTGGGCTGTTGGTAGCGTCAGGAGACCGAAGCCGGACTTAGGCTTAAGCAGGAAGGTTGAACCCCCTTGGTGGCGGTCGCGGTCCGCCTCTGGGGTTTTCTTCGCCGCTTGTTGAGTTAAGGACATCTTGTGCCTGAAAGCAAACACGGAGACACGAGCATTGCGCTGGCACGGCACGGCGGAGTGATCTCGCGCGATTCAGACAAAGCCCGTAGCCAAGCTTGATGGCACGTCAATTGCTGGGAAGACGGGCAAGAGGCCGCAGGCTTGGGCGCTCTCACAAGCACAACTCAGGAATTCCAAACGTGGTTCGATCCGGCCTGTCCCAAGTGTGACCACACGTTCATGTTGAAAGACATGCACCCATGCCCCCATCGACCGCCGGAGATTCAGTGCGGCAAACGCGGATCGATGCCGCCGCAGCCTATCGGCTGCTTTGCCGGCCACTCAAGTTTGGGAAGCTACCGTGTCCACTCCCATGGACTCGATATCAACTGAGACAGCTTTGAGAACGCCGTCCAGCGGGGGCCAAATCACCTGGCCTCGCCATGCGGGGCCCAAATGAATGACACGCGGCGATGACCGGCTCAAGACACGGAGGATGATCTATGAATGCTCGACCAGAAAAGGGGACTTCCAGAACCCACGCCGCGCCTGCGACCTGGGCTAATCTGTCGCCGCTACTCGTCGAGATCCGTGCGCGTCGCAACGAGTTTAGCCGCACGCAGAAGATTCCAAAAGAAATCATCGACGGATTCAGACGCGTCGGCGTCTATCGGGCTATGACTGCCAAGCGATTCGGCGGTGAGGAGCGAACGCCAGCCGATTTTTGTCGGCTGGTGGAGCGCATTTCCGAGGCCGACGGCTCCGCCGGTTGGGTCGCCAGCTTCGGGGATGGAGCTCGCTACCTCGCTGCTCTTCCGGACGACACGCTTCGCAAAGTGTACGCCAATGGACCTGACGTGGTGTTGGCGGGTGCGCTTTTCCCACTCCAACCCGCTAAGCGATGCGCCGAGGGACTTATCGTGAACGGCGTGTGGCCATTCGCTAGCGGCTCACCAGAGGCGGATTTGATAGGAGTTGGTATCACGTTGGAAGACGATCCGAGCGGTGACCTTCCGCGTGTAGCGGTGATGCCAGCCGAGAAGGTGACAATTCGGCCGAATTGGGACGTCATCGGACTGCAAGGCACCGGAAGCCACGATGTCGTCGTCAACGACGTCATTGTGCCAGAGGAATGGACCTTGATCCGCGGCGGTCCGCCGACACTTGATGGGCCGATCTATCGTTATCCAGCCGTCGCCTTCGCTGCGCAGGCGCATGCTATTGTTGGCATCGGGATTGCGCGTTCCGCAATAGACGAGGTGATCGCCATGGCCGAAACTCGTGCCTCGATCACTGGAGCGCCCGTGTTGGCTGAGCGCGGCTATGTCCAGCTTGAAATCGCCAAAGCCGAAGCGTTGCTACGTTCCGCTCGTTCTTTCTTTTACGACGCCACCGAGGAGCTGTGGAAGGAAGCGCTCAAGGGTGAGGTAACTCTTGGCACCACGACGCTAATGCGGCTCGCGGCAACGAACGCCGCGCGGCAGGGCGCTGAGGTCTGCAGGGTTGCCAGCGGTCTGGCTGGAACGGAGGCGCTCTATAGCACCAGCAATCTGGCACGGGCCATGTGCGATAGCTTCGTGGTTGCCCAGCACGCAGCTTTAAACGAGGGAACGCTCCAGAGCGCTGGCCGTGCCCTTCTGGGAAGTGTAATACAGCCGGGCTTTCCATAAAGTGGGGCACGCAAGGGCTGGCCACACGCCACGCCAACGGATTACCGCAGTTGCGTGGTGAGTGGGTCCGCCGATAAGGACGTGGCCCCTTGTTTCGATGTGAACAAAGACACCGCTGTGCAAAGGGTCCCGCTACACATCCTGCACTACCATCGTTGTCCGAATATACGAGCCCTCGTAAGCCTCTTAGCCCCTGCCCCCATCATTGACGTTGCCGAGCAGGATACACCTGAACTTCTGCGAAACGGCTCGCGGTTCAACTCACGAACTCTCCAAATCACGCGCTAGCGGGATTCTCGCACCGGTTGCCTACGCGCTTTGCCCGGCCGGCTATCTTGCGGATCCATGGCGGCAGCAATACAGCCAGCCCTATACGGTCAGGATGGAGTGATATCGGCAAGCCGGACGTGGTTCTGGCTGCGTCGTTGAAGCCGCGTGATCAGATTCGGCGTGATCGGCATTAGATCCTGGCGAGTGTCGGTGGAGCGGATCCGACGCTGCGGCGCCAAGAGCGCGGAAGCGCAGCGCTGCTACGGTTCGATCGTAACGGTAGCCCCACGCCCCTGCCTTCCTCAGGGCCGCGTGGAGCCCACGACCGCCGTGGCGCTGGCCGCTCCCAATGGATCGGCCGACATGCACGCTAGCCCGGGGATCCGCTAGGCGCGCGAATTTTTGAGCAATACATCACCTTCCACTGCGCGCGGATAGTGAGCCGCCACTTCAAAAGATGGCAATAAGTCAAGAATGGCTTGCAAGGGCAACTGCCCTTCGTAGAGCTCGCGGTCACTATACTCGGTGTAGATGAAACGTGTGTTGCTCAAGGTCCGCATACCGCCGGCGATAACGTCGGCTTCGGCTCCCTGAACGTCCATCCAGATAAAATCGACTCCGTCCAGCTTGGCTTCGCTGCACCAGTCGTCCAGTCGCCGTGTTTCAACCGAGACAGGATGATCAAACCGAACCCAATCGTACTCGGTAAGATGGTTCTTTGGACGGCGTATTGAACCGGATAGGTCCCACTCCTTCGCATCGCCATCTGCATTGCTGGGGTGGAAGTCGATCCTTCCGTTTCGATCACTGATGGCTATTTCAAACAGCTTCACCCTATTGAGGGATGAGCCGAGCTTCTTCTTGAAGCGCGCGATCGCTCGGGGGTCCGGCTCAAAGCAGTAGAGCTGGGGCTGCGGGCACAGTTCGAGGAATTTTTGCGTATCAGTCCCGTCATTGCAGCCGATATCCAGGATGACTGGATTCGGCTTCTGAAGAAGTGAGATGATGTGCTGATGTACTTCTACGGACGACACAGCGGCTTTTCCATGGTGCGCGGAGATGTTTCCACATCACACGCCAGAAGCCGCGGCACAACGTATATCAAGGTATAAGATTCATTTGTCAGTCAGTCCTCTTGATCCACGACAACTGTTTGGATTTCATCGACATGAAATGGAGAGGCTATCCCTGGCGATGCAAGTCTCGAACCTATCGTCGGAAAGCGCGGCCTCATTGCGCCAGATGGTCTTATTGGCTCTTTCGAGTTGCCGAAAGATCGCCTTCGTTTGAGCGTCACCTGTCGGATATGGAAGACAATTGCACCGAATGTGCTCTGCCAAGTGATGGCCGCCATCTCAGATTCGCTGCCAGTAGCTCGCGAGGGTCTTTCCCTCGGCAGCGGGCGCGAGGAACGAGGTCGGCGAAAGCCCCGATGCACGCGTTGCTCGGCGCAATCAAGCTTTGCGGGCTCGCAACTTTCTTCCAATGCTGCCGGCTTACGAATGACCAGAGTCAATTCGGTAGGCCATAAGTGCCGTGCTACGGCTGGACACCGGCAATCGGTTACAATTCGGTGGTGACCTGCTAGCAGGCCGCCTCTTACAAGCAGAACCTGCTTTTTCGATATCGTCGCATACTATTCGCATGCACGACTCCGGCAGATTTGACGATCCGCTCTTCGATAACGCTCGTGGCCCGCACGCTTCGGCTGCCACGGCTGCTAGATTGTACCGCCAGGTAATCATGCGTAATCCCCACGTCGTCGAAACACTCTCCGATCAGTGCAACCGCCGTCCGAGCAAGGTTGAAGCGTCCTGGGGCTCAATGCCGTGCTTCGAAGAAGCGCAATGTCATTTTCACAACAGCCGGGGGGCTGTGCACCTCAGCGCGTATGCTTCCGGACAAGCGCACCCGCTGCCAGGCAATGCTTTTGCAGAACTGTACGGATAGATCGCTCAGCGCATTTCTGGCCTGACTCTTGCTATAGTTTACTAGCCACATTGTGCCCAATCTCAACTTGTTCAAACGCTCAGGAGACCTCTATGAATTTCCGTCCGCTTCACGACCGCGTCGTGGTCAAGCGCATCGACGCAGAAGAGAAGACCGCTGGTGGCATCATCATTCCGGACACAGCGAAGGAAAAACCATCGCAGGGCGAAGTCATTGCAGTTGGACCGGGCGGCCGCGATGAGAGCGGCAAGCTAATTCCGATCGACATCGAAGTCGGTGAGCGGGTGCTGTTTGGCAAATGGTCCGGCACCGAGGTCAAGATCGATGGGCAAGACCTGTTGATCATGAAGGAGAGCGACATTATGGGCGTTCTCACCGATGTGTTCTCAAAGAAGAAGGTCGCCTAATCCTCGGCTCGCACAGCTCACCCTCCTGAGGAGAGCCTACCGGGCGCGCTGAAGGATCATTTAATTGGATAACTGAGGGAATTCTCTATGTCAGCTAAAGAAGTCAAGTTCGGAGTAGATGCGAGGGATCGTATGCTGCGCGGCGTCGACATTCTCGCCAATGCCGTGCAGGTCACTCTTGGTCCAAAGGGCCGCAACGTCGTGCTCGACAAGTCGTTCGGCGCGCCACGTATTACCAAGGACGGCGTTGCCGTTGCCAAGGACATCGAACTCGACGACAAGTTCGAGAACATGGGTGCCCAAATGGTGCGCGAAGTGGCTTCGAAAGCTGCGGATGCTGCCGGCGACGGCACCACCACCGCGACCGTCCTGGCCGCCGCAATCGTGCGTGAAGGCGCCAAGTCGGTCGCCGCCGGCATGAACCCGATGGACCTCAAGCGCGGTATCGACCTTGCGGTCGAAGCCGTCGTGGCCGACCTCGAGAAGAACTCGAAGAAGGTCACCTCGAACGACGAGATCGCCCAGGTCGGCACCATCTCGGCCAACGGCGATGCCGAGATCGGCAAGTTCCTCGCCGACGCCATGAAGAAGGTCGGCAACGAGGGTGTCATCACCGTCGAGGAAGCCAAGTCGCTCGAGACCGAGCTCGACGTGGTCGAGGGCATGCAGTTCGACCGTGGCTACATCTCGCCCTACTTCGTCACCAACGCCGACAAGATGCGCGTTGAGATGGACGACGCCTACATCCTCATCAACGAGAAGAAGCTCTCCTCGCTGAACGAGCTGCTGCCGCTGCTCGAGGCCGTGGTGCAGACCGGCAAGCCGCTGGTCATCGTCGCCGAGGACGTCGAGGGCGAAGCGCTCGCAACGCTCGTCGTGAACCGCCTGCGCGGCGGCCTGAAGGTCGCGGCCGTCAAGGCTCCGGGCTTCGGCGATCGCCGCAAGGCCATGCTGCAGGACATCGCGATCCTGACCGGCGGCCAGGCGATCTCGGAAGATCTCGGCATCAAGCTCGAGAACGTCACGCTCAACATGCTCGGTCGCGCCAAGAAGGTGATGATCGACAAGGAGAACACCACGATCGTCAACGGCGCCGGCAAGAAGGCCGACATCGAGGCGCGCGTGGCCCAGATCAAGGCGCAGATCGAGGAGACCACCTCGGACTACGACCGTGAGAAGCTCCAGGAGCGTCTCGCCAAGCTCGCAGGCGGCGTCGCGGTGATCCGCGTCGGCGGCGCGACCGAGGTCGAGGTGAAGGAGCGCAAGGATCGCGTTGATGACGCGATGCATGCGACCCGCGCGGCTGTGGAAGAAGGCATCGTTCCGGGCGGCGGCGTCGCCCTGCTCCGTGCCTCCGAGCAGCTCAAGGGCCTGCGCACCAAGAACGACGACCAGAAGACCGGCGTCGAGATCGTACGCAGAGCACTGTCTTGGCCAGCCCGCCAGATCGCGATCAATGCCGGCGAAGACGGTTCGATCGTGGTCGGCAAGGTGCTCGATAACGAGCAGTACTCTTTTGGCTTCGATGCGCAGACAGGCGAGTACAGCAACCTCCTCGCCAAGGGCATCATTGATCCGGCCAAGGTCGTGCGCATCGCGGTCCAGAACGCCTCCTCGGTGGCCGGGCTGCTGATCACGACGGAAGCGATGGTTGCCGAGCTGCCGAAGAAGGCTACGGCTGGTCCAGCAATGCCTGGCGGCCCCGGCATGGGCGGTATGGACTTCTGATCCACTTCTTAAATTCTCGATGACATGCGAAACCCTGGCAATAATGTCAGGGTTTTTGCATCGAGCGGCCGGTAGCCCGTTGCCAGCCCGCCGAAGGTCCGGCCCATCGGTCTATCCGCGGCGGCAGCACCCCAACTCAATTTTCTTGACCGTTCCTTCCGCGACGACAGGACCGCGTCCGGTACGACGATGAGTCGGTCTATGGCGATTTGACTCACGAAGCTGCCTCTTCTCATCCAAATGTTCGACCCCTTGGCGTGCGGTAGACTCGGCGCCGCCTGTCCGCTTTCCACCTCCTTGTCCGCTTTCTTTTGCTGTAGCGTAGCTGGAGGCTTGTGACCTAAGGGCTTGTTTGAACCCGGAGTACATTCTCAAAAACCACAGTCTTTGCGGAAAGTGCGATGATTATTCTGCGCCTCGTTTGGTCCTCGCGGACGGGGCTCCCCTCAACTCCCCTGCTGCGGACGTCGGGGCAGGACATGCTTAAGAGTGATCACACACTACAATCGCAAGGCTTGCTTTGCGTCCAATATATACGGTATCCGAGCAACGGCGGTGCTTTGCAAAAGAGCTCGCCGGCGGGGCGGCTGCACGACAGTCCGGCCCCGGCACGGCCCCACATTGCGCCTGCATCCACACTATACCAATATCTGGCCAACGTAGCCTCTCGGATGAATTGGCACGAAACGCGTTCAGGATCATTGTGATCTTATGGTCATGTACACCCAAGTTTACGCTCACCGGGAGGCACAGGAACGCTTAGCTGAAGGGCACGCAATTGCACGATACTCCAGTTTCATCCCTGGGCTCAGTCAGCTGACTTTCGCAGACGCGGATGACCGCCGAGCCTTCCCTCCGACCGTACACGGGGTTTTGGCAAGGCATGGACTGTTCCGGCTCACCGCACCAGGAGAGCACGGCGGATTAGCTCTCTCTTTGCAAGAGGCTATCGACCTCATCTCCGCCACGGCATCGTTGGCTGCATCGATCTCATTATCCGTAACTTCCTAGCCTTACCCTGCATGGAAGCAACCTTGTAGGCACGGTGTGCTTTAAGCGTCCTGCTGCCGCCTTCTCGCTGGCACATGGTATATGCGAATTTTCACGACCTCTTTAAGGAAGAGCTTGTGTCTGTACTCAACGATACTTTTAAGCGACTCTTCCGTTAGGCGGGTGGCGGGGTTCACGACAGGAGGGCCTCCCCCGCACGGTCCGTTTTCGCCTGACGCATCGCGTCGGTTTCGTCAGCTTTCGGAAAGCTCCCCCGTCTACATTGATGTTGAAGTTAGCAGCACGTGGTAGGGACAGCGCTTGCCCCGAGTATGCGTGGGGATTTTGGCGCCGAGTCACGTTTCTGCTAACTTCAACCAGTAGTGCGAGCGTGGCAGAGAGAACATCTCATACATCCAGTCCGACCAAGGTCGTGTCGCGCGCGGGTTGCTTCCGGGCGTGAGACTGGGATCAGATCCGCACTACCGAGTGGCCGTCTTCCAGATCGCGCTCAATGCCCGCATGCGCTCGCTCCGTCGAGAACGAACAATGTCACCTCGCATTATTCGGCAAGTCACTTCTCAAACGGCTTTGTAGTCCAGCTCGGCGGCAAACTTCGACCGTGAGGCTTGGGACGACACAGTGCATAGTGTTGCCACTGAGCTAGATCGTGGATGAGGCCTTCACCGACAGCCGACGTTACGAGAAGTGCAGCGACGAGGAAACGGCGTAGATTGTTGCGGAGCTCGTGGCGAGTGAGGACTCGGCTTGTCCGGTACGACTGCATGCAATTGTCGTCGGCTGCAGTTATTCGGTTCGCGACTCAGTATCAAAAGGGCCGGCCAGGAATCCGAAGCAGTCGAACTACAGCTTGTGCCGGCTCTGTGAATGCCTAGTCAGACCTTAGCCCTGAGCGCGATTAGGGGGCGGGCATCGGAACCCACACGAGAAAGTCAGCCCAACGGGCCATCGATCCCTGCCCGAGTGCAAGCGCTCGCCATTTAGGCCCTGAGGACGGCGAGGGCGCGGGCTCAAATCTGAGCGATCTGGCGACCTATACCGCCTGAACATTCTCCCCCTCCTCCAGAGAGCATCCGCCCAGAGCACGGGTCCAACATCCGAACACCGTGGCGAATGCACCATGGTAGGCGCCGCGGCTGTCGCGCATCGACCGATGAAGTTCCGCGCGGTGGCATCCGGCGAGGTCCGTTGCCACCTAGAAAGTCCTCACATCATCCTTTGTGTGGCGACAGTCGATATCCTTTGTGTGGCGACAGTTGATAGTTCAAGGTTGTTCGGGGGGCTCCTGTAGCGCTCCGCAAGACTCTTGAACAACCCTCCGAGCTGACCCGACGGAACATCAAATTCGCCATAGTTTGGATCAAAGAGGGTCGTCGCTCCATTCGACGTCACTGTCGCAATAATGTGGGCGCCACCTCCGGCGAAACCCATCCTGACCAAATATATGGACTCATCCTTGGTGATCTCCTTCACGATCTCAATGCACGAAGATGTATCAAACCTATATCGCGTGTCTTCAGCGAACGGCTCTAGGCCAGCCTTGCGTAACGTTGTGCTTCTTGCTTGGAGGTTGCCCCCGTCCGCCCCATCGTTTATCAATTGAGCCTTGAGCTTTTCGTACTGTTCCTGCCGGCTTGCTGCTGAGCGGTGCTTTTCAGTGTCCGGGAGCAGAGCCCTCATTCGGGATGACGGGCTACTTGGGAGGTCAAGGAGCCATTCCGCTACCAATCCAACACAGATTCCGTTGACATTGGCTTCGGACAATTCAGCAGTCCTGTAATTGAATAGAGAGCGAACGGAGCTAGGAGTCGAGGATAACTCCGAGCTGGAGGGCAGAGAGGATATGCTGTAGCGCGAGGCGCTTGGACTATCAACGATTACATCTGAGGTATGCGGCTTGCTGAAGCAGAGCCCCATCCTGTCGAACAATTCGCCGGACGGCCGGCTCTCCCGTCGCGCGAGTTCGCTGAGTGTTTGCGCAAATTCGCTACTGTCTGCGGGCCTGTTCGATCCGTCAGCTTGAACAGCGCGTGTGTACTGGCCATCGACTCGATTATACATGCTGGTTCACCTGCTTCTTCGGCGCACGCCTCCTCAGAGGGAGCGAGCTAGAGGGAGCGCGCTGCTTACATCTTGCGGCGCATGATATTGCAACAAACTGACGAAGAGCTGACCACCAAACAGCTCAGGGACGCTACGGCCAATTGGTTGCGCGATAGTGCCTGCTCACGAGCGCGGCTGCAGGTGTGAGGCGATGGCCGAACAGCTAGTGACTCTTGCACCCTGACAGAGGGCGAGCTTGGAATTGCAGATGCAGTCAGGATGATGGTTGCGCTGGACAGCGTGACCAATCGGTTTGGTGGTCGATCTTACTTTTATCGTGTTGCGCCGGTCGGCCGGCCTCACTTCGCCTCCAAACAGTGCGCAATCGCGTCCCCGTGATCGGCCATCGGCCAGTGAGATGCTGTTGTTGCGGCTGACGTACCTTCAGCGCTGATCTGAAAACCCGGGTTTAAACACCATTTACGATCTTGTTCACTCTACAACACCTCGCGCAGACATTTCTCCCGAATCAATATGCCGTTAGCCGTTCCTGTTTGACGGCTGCATTTCCGGCTTATCTCGCCTGCACACTGCAACAGTCGAGCGAGCCCGACATACACCCGCATGTGACACGTCATTTCGGGAAGCCGAGCCGGTGCTTGTGCACCTGCTCGACCTCACCTTCTGCTCGACTTCTGTCAGCTCAGGCTGTCATGCTGTCGCGCTCATTCGCGCGAACAACGTTGCCGCATCTGAGGGACTTAATCCGACGACACCTACGAAGCTTGGGGACGGCATCGGAATGTCTCGATAGGTGGGCCTCCACAAGTGGAGGCAATATCGGCTGTTATTCACGTACCTCGAATGCGGCGGATGCAGTTGCATGACGCACTCTTCTTCATCCCAGAACAGGTCTTTCACAAAGCACATCTCGTCCCAGTTCGGACAGCGCCGCGGGGTCGAAACAGCGACGTGCTCCCAGCCAGGACGGACAAATGCACTTATCTTGAGTTCACACCCACAAGGCCCCTGCACAAGGAACAGACCGCGAGGGCCTGACCCTGGAGCGGTAGCGAACCGGCCGTGTTGCACGCGGCCGGCCTCCAGCTTGTCTATCATCTGCGCTCGCACGCCCGCTCCTTTGCCTCTCGGATAGCCCTGACGTCTACGTAGATGACGTTGTCTCGTGACAACTTAACCTGCTCGGTCCTCGACCCAGCGCTCCTAAACCACTCTACAGCGCGCCATCCGCGAAAGCCGTAGATGTGTATCATCACTCACTCTCCTCTGATTATTGCTCTAAGACGTATTGCGCCCCAGGACCGCCGGTTGCCTGAGCATGAGCGGTACCACTATCTGCGCGTCGGGCGACTCGAGCCGCCGATTGCACCTGCTGCTACTTATTTAAGTCCGTCATTCAGTCTCTCCGAGGCGAAACAGTTTGTCATCGATGCCAGGCAGTATTCACCGCTCATCGCCGGCGGAGCGCACATCCCGCATGAGCAGTCGAAATCGGCGAATCTTGACGCGTCACCTCGTCTTCAATGAATTGGTCCTCATCATGGCATGCTCCCCTGCTGGCGACGACATCGAGATCTCATCATGCTCGCAACACCAGTAGTGGCACCAGATAGATCGGGGTGACATTGCTGCCTGATGACGGAGTACTTCATCACTCGACGGCCTCCTCGCCAAGGCTGAACAGTCCTAATGCGCCATTTATGTGAAGATTGTTAGTTCTATGGCGTCCAAATCGGCACACACATAGCCGCGGACGCAGGTCGCCCTTTCTTTGCACTGAACCCTTCGGCGGATCGCCCGCTATCTTGGTCGTAAGCTGACGGTCAGGAACAATGGTTAGTCGATCTCATCGCTCCAACTGCGAATGTCGCCGCTTTTCCTGCACCACTAAGATGCAGCCCCTAACGCGTTGTCCACGGCATGGCGCTCGAGAACCGCTCACCTTTTACCGCTAATGCGGGTGTTGTTTGCGACATGAATGTCGCGACTCCGACGTCGCGCAATGGCTCCGTGTCACCAATCCACCGCATCAAAAGCGCTGCAGACAGTTCTACCTAGTGGCATGTCGCTTGCTGTGCTGACAGAACGCGACCTCGCTGTAGCGAAAATGCACGAGCAATGAATCGGCCGGACGGCCGCCGCACGAACATCGGTTCTGATGCCCAATGAAAAGAGGATTGCTAACTTATGAGTGATGGGAGGCATGCAAAGCTTGGCATTTTTCTGTTGACCGGCGCTCAGCATAACGAAACGACACATTGGCGCGCAACAAAGCACCGAACGATCATGCATATCGGGGCCGATCGTCCCTCCCGGCGACCCAAGAAAAGGTGGAACTTGTGGCTTCTGGCCGCACTCCTCATAAATGCGCTGCTTTGGGCCGGGATCTACTTAGTCATCGCGGCGTTCTTCTGAAACACTCTCGCGCATGGCACACGCCCCGATGGACTTATGGCGCCCCTCGCGACCCCGGGCTGCCACCGCTGCGAACAAACTGGTGCCAGGGCGCTTCGCGCTGCTACCTGGACATTGAGTGCGCTGCTCTGGCGATCGCAAGGGCATTTCGACTTACCCAAATGTCTGGAATTTGGCACACTGATGTGCCGCTGCAGCGTGAGGAAACGCGAAATTGACCTTTAACAGCTCAACGCGTCCGCGGCGAGTGGCATCCGGTCTTCCAAGTGAGGCGCGACGGATCGACTGCAAGGGAGGACTAGTGCCCGTATCCGCCTTATGTGACGGTTAGCTTTCGAGAAGCTGACGAAACCAGGCGACCTGGAGGAAGGTTGGCCAAGCGGCCGGCTGGGCACTCACGGGTGTGGCATAGGACGGTCAGGCGCCTTGCCTTCTGGCTCACTCAATGCTCCGTACAGGCGGCAGTCAACTTTCTTGCTGATCGGTATCTAGCCATTGGGTCGGCTAGAGAGGACGGTAGCGACGTTACAGCTCTTGCTCAGGCCACGTATCGTCCTCATTCTTGCGCATCTGCCAGAAGTGGGCACGCCGCGCTAACTTGTCGTACTCCAATGCGATTTTAAGCAGCCTGTCTTTGGCTTTTCCGTCGATGAGCGCTTCCGCTTTCTTTCGCGTTGCTTCCGCGCGGCCTCGCCAGTGATCGGGCTGGTACAGTTTACTTTTCGGATTCATGCCGAGAGCATGCAATCCGTAGATCAACGAATTGCGACAGCGACCCTCCGTATCATCACGTAGGAGCGACGCTCGTGGCACCGGCTGCCGAAGCAGTCAGCCCCCAGTCCAAAGCAACCATTTCAGAAACGGCCGAATTCGCATTGCAGTCGATGCTCATACGAAGAATGCACAGCAACCGACGGCTTCAGACCATTGCTCCCACCGAAAGACTTGAATCGCACCCAGCGTTAGATTGTAGGGTTCTGGACAAGTGGGGATCACCTCTGACAATCAGTCGCGTGACAGTTCACGATCATTGGAATGCCTCAAGTATTTACAATCGCCCGGAACGACCGAACAGAGAGCCTCACGTCATACAGGCGCGAGCCTGCCTCCGATTTCGAATTCTATTCCAGCTTCTGCTGAACGAATCGCGGGTTACGAGGTCTGCGCGGCCATGGTCCGAGCACCGCAGCCTCCCCTGACCCGACGCAAGACGCAGCCTAACTCACAGATAACCCCGCCCAACCTCTTCAACCAAAGTGGAACAGAAGCGCGATGACACCAAACATTGTGTCAGCCGGTCATCATGGTCGCTCTTGCAAGGCCGAGCGCATCATCAACAACGACAAAGCACATCCGCTCTTTCTGATCTCTATGCTTCGGCAGAGCTGGCCAGGGGGCGGTTCGAGCGGCATCGTGGCGAGTCCCCTACGTGAGAACGGCAAAAGTAGAGCAACGAGCTTGCAGACAGCTAAGCAGATCCGCCTGTTTCCCGTTTTGCACGTGATGCGTTCCGGGCAGAAAGAACAATAACTAGCTCCGCCGAACAGAAGGAATGTCATGATGCAAAAACAACGAATTCAGTTGGCTCCGCACCTCAGACTCTACTACCGCGATATCGCTCTAGGCCTAGCAATGGCAACTGCAATGCTTGCGCCGGTCAAGGCGAGTGATCGAACACCGACCGCAGACGAGAAAGAGGCCTGCATGGGAGACGTATTCCGACTTTGTAGCAGTCACATACCAGATCGTACCGCTATTACTGCCTGCCTCAGATCCAAGCAAGACCGTCTCAGTCAGCAATGTCGCTACGTGATCTCCGGGCGGGATATCGGCAATAAGAGCGGCGGGTCGAAGTGAAGATGCTGCGACCTGTTCCTCCGACTCCTCTCCAGAAGTCGTCCCAGCTTGACGTACAACACGTACACGTGGGTTCGCCGAACGGCTCGCCACTTGATGCGGCGCCGGTTAACGGACGCGTCGATCGCTTCCTGGAGGCAGTCATGCGCAGGTTCATTATAGTGGCGTGGAGTCATTTCGCAGAGCCAGCTAAGCTCAGTCTGGAATTGGCATCAATATATTCATAGCACGTGCGGAAGCCGCTCTGCGGTTCCGCCACGGCGGCACCGGAAATCGGCGCCTTGTGATCCGGCCGGAACATCGACAGAAAGCGGGCGCGAGACAGAGCTATTATCCTCGCATCAAGCAACTCAGTGGTCTGACTAGCCGCCGATGTCCTCTCGAGAGCCGCATCGAAGTGGAGAGAGCTTGACCCTCACGTAGCGTCAGGTTGTAGCGTGGCCACAGACCCCACGTTCATCCGACGTCTCGCCTCAAGGAATCGTGCGGCAGAGCGAGTGCGGATAGACCGGCAGCCGCAGCAGCGCACGCGTTGTGAAGAGGGCTGGCTGAACGGACGGACCCTAGTTTGGAAGGAACGTGTAAAGTTCGATGGAACCGCTTAAATCGATCATCGGTAAAGTTGCCACCGGCGCCACTCTGACCCGCGAGGAGGCCGCGTCAGCCTTCGACAGCATGATGTCCGGCGACGCAACTCCCTCGCAGATCGGGGGCTTGTTGATTGGGATGAGGGTCCGCGGCGAGACGGTCGAGGAAATCACCGGCGCCGCATCCGCAATGCGAAATAGAGTGCCAAAGGTCGAGACGCGATGTGATCCCATCGATATCGCTGGTACGAGCGATACCGTTATGTGTTCGCTGAACGTATCGACGTGCGTTTCGTTCATCGTCGCCGGCGTCGGCGTTCCCGTCGCCAAGAATGTTAACCGCGCTGCATCTTTGCGCTCCAGCACGGCAGCCGTGTTGGCGCACCTCGGCGTAAAGGTCGATCTCAAGCCAGAGTCAATTGCACGTTGTGTGCACGAAGCCGACATTGGCTTCGTGTTTGCGTCACCCGACTTCCCGCCGATGCAGCGCATCAGGCAGATCCGGGGCGTACTTGGAACCCACACGATGTTCAATCTAATCGAGGCTCTGTCGAATCCAGCCGGGGTCAAGCGGCATATCCTTGGAGTGTCCACTCCCGAATGGGTCCAGCCTCTGGCGCAAGTCTTGAAGAACCTTGGCGCCGATGCGGTATGGGTGGTTCATGGCTCGGACGGGCTCGATGAATTATCCCTCACCGACACAAGCTCTGTTGCTGCGGTTGAGGCGGGTACAGTCCGCACGTTCGAAGTCACGCCGGAAGAAGCCGGGCTCCCCCGCTACCGCGCCGATGCGCTGGAGTGCAGTGATGTCGAGGCTCATGCGTTTGCGATACAAAAAGTGCTCGATGGCGTGCCAGGTCGTTTTCGTGATGCCGCCCTTCTGAATGCGGCGGCCGCACTGGTGGTGGCCGGGCGGGCCTCGAACCTAGAGGAAGGCGTGGCGCTCGGACAAGAATCACTTGATCGGGGCGCTGCAGCCGCTCGACTGAATCGGTTGATCACGGTTTCGAACGCCTGACAGCCGAGCTCGTTGGTGCCGCATCCTTGCGATCAATAGTGCAGCTTACGCGCTGGAAAACTGTTGCAGCCGGGAATGCGCGTTACTTCTGCCGATTTCTCAGGGAGCGCCGCTTGCGCAAGTTCTGGTCAAAAGAGCTCGCGCTGAACACTCAGCCCGACAGCCAACCTTTGGTGCACCAGAGGCTGTTCGAGGCCCAGTTGTGAGGTGAGGACCCTCGACGAAGCGTGCGCAACGCGCCAAAGGAGACAATCGAAAATGCCGTGGCAAAGGATTGAAACACTTGGAACCATCGCAACGATAGAACACATCATTCGGAAGTTTCGAGAATTGATCGATACCGATAGCTCGATCCCGCCCGAGCTGCGGCGTGCGCTGCACGAGACGCTGGATGGGCATCTTTTGGAAGCAAAGCGGCGTGTTCTCCTGAGAGAAAATTAGGTCCGGATGCGGAGAGACACTAGCAGGCCGGCGTTGCGCTCTACGCCACGCTTCAAAATGCTTGCGGCCAAGCCTGGATTCGAGCTGCTCGCTCGTTCAGCGGTGGCTCGGATGGCGATTTCTCCGGGCCACTTCATCTCGCCTTGTCGGACTGGCCATCGATGTGATGGCTCGCATACGCACCCTGACCAATTCTAGATTTTGTCGAAACTCGGCGACTGGGGTCATTCGTTGGACACGCCTCCGGCGCATTCGCGGGATCGCTCCTCAAAGGCCTCAGCCAAAGGCTTGCCCCTCAGGGCACCGCTGATGCTTGCAACACCAGCTCTTCCGGGGCCCTCTTCGGGCATGAGCCGCCCGCAAAAAGGGGCTTGAACCTGACGTAACGTTAAATCGTAGGCTCGTGGGGTGTTACCTACATGGGTGTGAAGGACTTCGGGTGACTCAGCCGGTCAGATCGGCGGACCGATCGCTGGTCATGCTCCCTATCTCCGATGACCATCGCCGCAATCGGGACCACCGCAAAGCCCTTCGACCGTGGTTGCCATGGCCATTCATCCTGATCAAGTCCAGATGCCCGGAGGTTCGCGAATGCCGCGGATTCTAATTATGAATGCCGGTACGCCTCAGATGTCGGGCGCCCATCTAACAAAGGCTCAACTTTCGCTGGCCGCCAGCTCGGCATTCCGTTCAGCGTGGTTTGCTCAGGAGGGTGACCTGATCGTCTCCCCGGTAGTGATCCCGGCAGATCTGCTATCCTTCATTGGCGCGACGCTGGATTTCGATGCATCGAGTCTTCGCCTGCTTGTACCAACGAGCCGCCAACCGACCATCCTGGATGATTACGCGTTGCTGTCCGACACTGTTGTCGCACGAATTAAAAGACATATTCGTCAACAATCCACCTGGCGATTGTACCCCTGCTACTTTACTGAAGGCGTCGCACACCTGGCGGCCAAACTAAGCATACCGAACATTGGCGACGACTTCGCCCTGCAGCGCGGGCCTGATTTACTGAATCGCAAGAGTCACTTCCGTCAGTTGGCAACAAGCGTAGCACTTCCGCTGCCTCACGGATGTGTCGCGACAGATCCAAATGGACTGTTAAAAGCAGTCACTTCCCTCAAATCCGAGACCGGCAGGGTCATCGTGAAGTTGGATAATGGAGCTGGAGGGGTCGGAAATGTCATCTTAACGAGCAGCAAAAGCGATCCCCTACCTGGCGCCAGAGATACTCGGTGGATTTCCTGGCGTTCGCTTGATCCTGACGCGCTTTACTCCGAGATCACAACAGCATCGTGTAAGACGCTGGTCGTCGAATCATACCACTTGGCCCGGTCTTTGTTTTATCTCGAGTATGCAATCCAGGATGATGCATCAATCGCTTTCATCAATAGTGGAAACATACGCCTGCATAAAAGCACAGATCGGGCCGAAAGGGCTCTCATCTGGACAGGGCTTGAGCTTCCCAGCGATCTAGAGAACGAGCAGTGGTTGACTGCCCAGGAGCATGCCTACCGATTTGTGGCGCTAGCGAGAGACCTTGGCTATCGCGGAATGATCAACATCGACGCGATTTTCGCCAAAGACGGACGGTTGCTGTTCAATGAAGCAAACGGCCGCTGGGGTGGCGGCTCGGTGTTACACAACATTGCGATTCGGCTACTAGGCCCCGACTATTCCAGTCGCAACGTTATTTTAACTGTAAGAAATGTACGATCACCATCGTTTCGTGCGGCGCATGATCGCTTCTTCAAAGAGGGATTGCTATTCGACCGCACACGTAAGACAGGCGTGATCCCACTTGCCGCCGACGAAAAGGCTGGTACCGTGGAGTGCGTTGTGATTGCGGCCGACAGGGCCGCGGCCCACGATCAGCAATACCGACTGTTGAGGTCCTAGCGAACACATCTTCACACGCTCAATTCACCGCCCCGCGCAAAAACAGCGTTTTCCCCAGCCCCAAACATAAAAGAGGGCACAGTTTGAGCAAATAGGTTCGGCGCTGCGGCTGACTGCAGTAACTGCAGCGCCGGACAGGGCGAGAAGCTAGGTTTATCCCTAATGCTAAACGTCGGATCATGATCGTGACCTTGCGCGAGGAATATTCTTACCCAGCTGATCGATCGCTGCAACAGCTAGTCCTGCGCAACGGCATCGCTAAGCGAGCATTGCGTCCATCAACCCGACATTCTCTCGGCGGAGATTTGAGTCATGCCCAAGCGGCTGCGGTTGCAACCGGCGACTTGCGCAACTGCACGAGTGCGGCACCAATCTTCGGCGAGGACGAGGGCTGAGCTTATAGTGAAAAGATCTTCGTCGAGCGACCGATCGGAACGTTGAGCAGCAATCCCTGGCTAGGGTTGTTACGCAGAAGCTCATCCAAGCTACCAACAGCAAGAGCATACTTGTAGGCAGCTGAGCTCTCCCGCTCGTTCTCCTTGATGATAGTCGACCTGTACACTCTCAAGACCTCAGCTTCAGCGGCGGACGGAATTGGCCTGGCTTTGCGAACGATGCTGACTCCGCCCGTAGCGCGCGGTGCGCGCAGACGATCGAGTCCGGCAAGGACGCCACGCTCGCCGGCCATTCTAACTCGTTTCGTAAAGAAGCTCGGCTATGCCCAGCTTCTCGTTGTAGTCGAGCCATCATCCCAATCTCAGAAGAGCGTCCACATGATCCTTAGCACGACGCTCCTTGGACCTAGCCTGATGCGTGCCCGACCTTACCACCTTAACAAGCGGCCCATCTTGGGAATCGAGAGGCTCGCCACTACAGTCTGCGAAACCCCGCGCTACCCGGAATACAGCATCGCGCAGCGCCGACGCGCCTCCCTGGTTTCACCCAGCGACAAAGATGCAACTTTCGCTCGGATAGCACGTGGTGGCCTGTACATGGACCAATGTTAACCATGGCTTCCTACCAGAACTGTCGCACCTTACGAGAAACACTGACCACAAGATGTGAAAGCGTCTAAATTTCCCGGAGAGCTCACCCGCCACTCGGTTCTCAGCGAATCATACCAGGCGCGCCACCTCATAGCCGAGCGCTAGAACTTTCGACGATCCGGCGGTTGGCGCCGCCCCTTTTTGAACAGAAGTAGACGAGAGATCGGCGTTCCCCGCTCGACACCGGCTTTACTTCATGCCGTACCTTACATGTTGTGACAAGCACTGCACCAAATGGTGGTCGGAATACGTGCTGTTCGTACCTGGTAGGATATACCACGAACTCACCCCCCTCGAAGTCTCGCGCTAGCTGCACAATCACCGCGTACTCAAAATCCGGATCACTCTTCGCATCCAAATGGATGCCCACAAAGGACCCAGGCGGCATACGATGCATTTGGCACCGGCGAACCACGTAATCTGAGGATGCTCCGAAGATCTGTCTTAGCGCGAAGCTGCGGTCTTTACTTTCAAGTAGCTCCATAATCTGCCCTGAAGCTGCACCATCCACGTTGCTAGGCGCGCGACCTGGTGGATCTACCCTTATGCGCTTGACAAAGACGCTGTGCAAGTCGCCGGCATCTCCCTCCCGCACTTCTTCTTCGGGAATCTCAGCCTGCAGCTGATCGATCTTGGTCAAGTCGGCTTGAGTGAACAGTATCTGGGGGGCGATAACGGCCGTCCCCTTTACTAGCAGCTCTATGCGGTACTTTGTCAGCATTTCCTGTGAAAGCTGGCGGGATTTATCACTCATTGTGCGCGCCATTCGAGCTCACTCCTTTGATCTTCGAAGCAGGACTCCGGGTCCTTGTGCATTGAGACGAATGCTTTCTCCCAATGCTCGCCATCGAACTCGGTTATTCTTGCGAGTGCGACCGTCCTTCTATCCAGGCATCGAATATTTACGCTGAACCCGGAGGGGTTCGACCTCGGCCTATAGAATGGCTTTACCCCACAAACCCGGCAAAACGTGTGCCGAGCAATGTTCTTGTTGAACTGATATGTCGTGAGGACTTCTTCACCGCGCTCGATGCGTAACTTATCGCCAGTTACTAGCAAGTGAAGAAACCCAGACATTTGACAAATCGAGCAATTGCAACGAACTCCAGAGAGCTCTCGCGGCGCGCTGACGTAGAACTTGACAGAGCCACAATGGCAACTGCCATGATGTTCGATCTCAGAGTGATCATCCACCGCGCGTGCCGCAGTTGAAGTGAGATCGCGGCACCATTGGACGCTGAGCCCATAGGCCCGGAGGAATTCATTCAAAAACCGATCATTACGTTCAGGCTGCACAAGTTCGCCAATCAACCGACCTGTCATTTCTCCGTGGTACTTCTCAGCGGGATCTTCTCCGCCCACATGGCTGCGAAAATACTCCAGATCTTCCGACTTCGCCTTAAACGTTTTGACCAGGGCGGTCCACAGCGACTGGATCATGTCCGCAGCATGTAGCTCAAAAGCTACCATGTAAGCGCAACGGACGAGGGAGTCTTTCGATGACAATCCGGCGTAGAGAGAATGCAGATACTGCTTAGTCCTAGAGCTATAGTTGGGCAGTATTGTTCGGCCGAGTAGTCGGGAGGCATCTTTCTTCAACAGGTTGGAGTGAAAGTTTTCTGTCAACAGAATATCCGGTAGCGCGGCATTGCCTCCCTGGAGAATTCGGCCATGGCCACCGGTCTCATCCCAACAGATAAAGTTCGCGACCACGCTGGTCACCTCAATGTCTCTCGCAATATCCCGATTGTGATACATTGCATCGAATATGAGGTCCCTTTGTGAGCCCGCCTGCAGATACGGGAACGCCTGTGACATCGCCAGGTATTCGGGCAGCAGGCTGGCGGCCTGATCTTCGGACAACTGCGAGGCGAACGGATGCGTGCCGAACAAGGCTCGCGCTTGCTCGGTCAAGTACTCGTAGCAAAGCTTCGGAGGTTGATCCGCGGCAAATCGAGACGTTTGAGATGTCATTTGACCCCTGCAGATGAGAAGCGGACGGTCCTTGACGAAGCAACTTCGTGCCCCGGCCAACTTTTAACCGTCCCAGGTTCATTGGCTTTGAAGGGCCAATGATCGCGTTCGCCTTCTAGGCGACTATTTGTCGTTTGCTCCGCGAACGCAGACAGCGGCATGCTCAGTGCAGCTCATGAGCATCGAAGGAATGCGATCATTATTGGAGCGCCGGGAATCCGGTTGGATTCCTGTCCACCAGCAGTCCGGCGCCGCAATGCCCGCCACGACTAGCATTCGCGCGGAGACTCAAACGGATACTGCGCCCCCAGGCCATTTTGAAGCTAATGTCGCGTGCGCGAGTGGCGTGCCTTGCCGCTCGGCACGCGTGCAGCTTTCACGATCTTGAGCGAACGGATCAAGCCCTCGCGGTTGCCGCTCGCGCCATTTCGCCGAACCACCGTCAGCCTGGGACAGCATTGTAGACTCCAGTTTGTACGTATGATGCTCTTAAGGCCTTTGGTCCCTGATGTCATACCTCTCCGGGCGGCACAAAGCCTCTGAAAGCGACCCTCGCCTGTTCTTACCACCTCTAAATTCTTGGTGACTCACAGCAATCATCATGCCAACTCTTGAATTCGCTCCGTAAGATCTGACCAAGATGATACAACGGCCGTGACGCTTCCTCATCGCGAGTGTCAGAGGCTACGCGCCGCTGTCAGAAAGCAAACAGCGGAGAATCGGCGGCCGCTCACATGCGTACAGGTCTGCTCAACCGCTGAGATTGGCTTCAACAGTGACGTATACCTTGACTTTGCGCCCCGCAGCCTGCGACAGCGCTTTGGGCGTGCAGACGGCACCGCCAGTACGGTGACCCGGGTCCCTGGCTATTCCGTGTTCACTCGTGACCGTTACGGGAAGATGCAATGGCCTTCCAAGTCGTCGAATACGACCGAACGGCACCCCTGGAACATGCGCAGGCGCCTTTGCCTCTGCCCCGACAATCCCGCGCGACTCCGAGAGTCGATCGTGTGATCTACCGCGCATGCGGCCCCAGCTGCTCGCGAGTTCGACGGGTAAGATAGGCAGACCCCCACGGGTGCGCCGATGATACATTCCTGGAGTGTATCTACTATGATGGCCTAGCCTCTCCCGATCGAGCGTCACGAGCAAGTGCCGCAAGATCGGTTTCGAGCTTCGGTTGAAGTGAGAAAATTGCGTCTATCAACGCCTGCGCCGGTTGCTCGGCGGCCTCAACCAGCGCCGCTCTCTCGGCCCGTGCAGAGGGAGCGAACACACGCTTAACGACCGTCGGCGAGCCCTTGAGCCCGCAGTTGGAGGTGTCTTCGACACCGGCTTCTTGCGCGCTCCATTTCACGATTTGGGCACGCGCGGCACGCAGGGCATCCGCCATCGCGCCGCGCCGGATTTGATTCGTCGCCTCAAGCATGGTGATGAGGCATGGTAATTTGGTTTGCAACACCTGCACACCACCTTCGCAGCGTCGTTCCACTTCAATCGTTTGAGCGGCGAGGTCCAAGGATCTGATCTTCGCAACGTAAGTTAGCTGCACTACGCCCATTCGCTTTGCGACGCCGGGCCCAACCTGCGCAGTATCGCCATCGATGGTCTGTTTTCCCGTGAAAATGAGATTTGTCGAGCCATAGTCCTTCCCGATTTTCCGGATGGCAGTTGCAAGTGCATACGTTGTGGCCAGCGTGTCGGAGCCAGCAAAGCAGCGATCCGTGAGTAGGACGGCGCGATCGGCACCGTAAGCCAACGCCTTTCGCAAGGACTCTTCTGCCGACGGCGGTCCCATGGTAAGCACGGTAATTTCGCCGCCGAACCGATCACGCAGTTCAAGCGCGGCCTCGAGCGCGAAGAGGTCATATGGGTTGATGATGGTCGGCACTCCCTGACGCATGATTGTATTGGTCACGGGATGAACACGAATTTGCGCCGAGTCCGGAACCTGTTTGATGCAGACGACATTGTGCACGATGATGCTCCTAAAGTTGCGATAGCTACGAAGAGAACAGCAAGTGTTGTACCACCGCCGCCGTTCTGGAATCGGCTCGCTGTCACAAAGGCTTAAACGGGGCGATAACGCGCTCCAGCCCGCTTTCGTGACGAACGAATGCCGACACAGGTCAGGGCACCGACAACGCCGTTCCGCTCGGCACGCCAGCCGAGAGACCAAGGAATGCTCGCACGATGAATGCCGCGCAAACACTGCCGGCATCGGGCTGATCGACGGTTAAGCATCGTCACTCACTCGTCCGCAGAATAGGGATGATAGGTTGTTACCTGTTCGAGCCACGGACGGTTCGCGATTGTATGGCCAGCAGGTGAGGCTCTTTTAACTCATGGCGCTCAAATCGAGGTTGCGCGCCACGTCGTTGCCTCAGGCCGGCCGTTTCCCTTGCGGTTGCGTAGATTGCTTCTTCGGGATCATTCTTCACGTATCTGTTTGGCACTAGCGGCTCCGGCGGATGTGGTCGTTCAGAACCGCTTTATCTCAATTCCGTATTTCCGGAGCGCATAGCCAATTTGGCGCGGGGTTAGTCCAAGTAGGCGCGCTGCCTTGGCCTGCACCCAGCCAGATTTCTCCATGGCCGCAATGACCCGCTCCCGATCGGTCATGCTCGCACCACCAACGAGAGCTGTGCCGGCAGGTCGCAGTGGGGCCGGTTCGTAGACAGACGGCGGCGGCAACGCCGTTTGAGCTAGCGGAGTGATGGACTTTGCAGGCGCAGGTTGCATAGGTACCGCCAGGTCAGTCTTGTCGTTCGATGTGGTTTTCCAGAGCATCATGGAAAGGCACTGGCCTTGGCAGCATGCAAAGTCACTTCTCACAATCGACGGCCCGGTACACAGCGTCGCTGTTCGCTCGATGCAGTTTTCGAGTTCGCGAATATTTCCCGGAAACCCGCAGTTCATCAGTACCTCGATCGCACTGGCCTCCAGGGTGAGCGTACGGCCGTTCTCGCTACTGAACTTTCTGAGGAACTCTCGGGCTAGCAGCGGAATATCACTGCGTCTTTCGCGCAGCGGCGGCAATAACAAGGGAACTACGCTGATACGATAGTAGAGGTCCGCGCGGAACTCGCTCCTTGCGACGGCCTCTTCAAGGTTCTTGTTGGTCGCAGCTATGACTCGAACATCGACTTTAAGCGTGTGATTGCTGCCGACGCGCTCAAACTCCTGCTCTTGCAGAACTCGCAGCAACTTCGCTTGGAACGGAGCTGAGATCTCTCCGATCTCATCCAGAAATAGCGTCCCTTTGTCAGCAAGCTCGAAGCGCCCCTTGCGCGAACTTACCGCACCGGTGAAGGCACCTTTCTCATGGCCAAATAATTCCGATTCCAGGACCGTCTCAGGCAGAGCCGCGCAATTCAGTTTAACGAACGGTCGTTTAGCACGGGACGAGGACTCGTGAATGGCCTTGGCTACGAGCTCCTTGCCGGTGCCGGATTCGCCGCGCAGCAGAACCGTGCTGCTCGATTTGGCTACAACCGCAATCTTCTCGAGCAGCCCGCTCAGCGCGGGGCTGTCGCCGATGATCCCGTGGGCGTGAAGCTTCTTGCGCTCGCGAGCGGCCACCCCAAGCTCAACGATCTTCTGTGGCTGGTCTTTGTCCACTAGCAATCGTTCGCGATCGCAGGCCAACAAGCGATGTAGCTTCACTGTTTGCCCCACCAAGTTGGCGACCATAACGAGCAGCCGCGCATCGTGCTCGAGCCGCAGACTGGAACTATCGTCCTTGATACGGTCTACCGTCAGCGTACCGACCACCCTCGGATCAATACGAATAGGAATCCCAATGAACGATACGGGCATGCTGTCGGAGGCGCCGAGAAGCTCCCGGTCCGCAGCGCTGAAGGCCGGCTCGTCGGCTACGCTCTCGACAACAAAAGGCCTGTCTGTTGCCACGATCTGGGCGATTGCACTCTGCGGCAGGCACGTGCGGTAACGTTCGTCGCTGCCTTCACTCCAACCGGAGCCAACTGTAATTTCCGGGATGCCGTCATCGTCCAGTAGTGAGACGATGCCGTGTCGCATCTGCACAAACGATTGCAGCAGGCCAAGGACCTTGGCCAACGTGACTTCGAGCCGGCCAGGAGCGCTGACTATTTTCGATATTTCGCAGATGCCGGCCAGCGCACTCTCATACGACGGCTGCCCCGAGGGATTACACTCCGGCTCCGGTTGCGAGGCAGGTCGTTCCGAGGGTGGGATATGCAGCATGAGCCTATCTCCGTTGTCTTGATTATCCTCCCTTGAGCCATGTTGGGATTGGCGAGCTTCGTTCTGCATGTCACTCTCGATCTAGCCTCAAGTGTTGACGAGATGACATAGAACCGTGACACCTGATTATGGCACGACACCGCACTTGCAATGTGCCCTCATTTCACTTTTTGCGGATCGTGTGCGCGTCGTCAGCGGAGAACATACGCGCCGCTGCAAGGCAAGTCAGCTGGATCGCCAGAGCGGCGACTTTACAAATGCTGCCCACCATTGATCGGCACCTCGGCTCCCGTGACGTAACTCGCCGCATCCGAGCATAGGAAGAAGATGACCTTGGCCACTTCATCCGGGGTCCCCACTCGGCGCAGCGGGATACTAGGCACGAGACGGGCTTCCGTGTCTGGCGACAGCATGTCGGTCTTGATTTCGCCCGGCGCGATCGCATTCACACGAATGCCATGCGGCGCATAATCATAGGCCAGTTCGCGTGTGAGGCTCGCAAGCGCCGCCTTCGAGGTCGCATACGCGCTACCGGCGAACGGATGCACCCGTGAGCCTGCGATTGAAGTCACATTTACGATTGATCCTGACGCGGCTCTTAGCTCGTCAAACAAACCCTGCGCCAGCAGGATCGGCGCCACCAGATTAAGATGAAATACCCCCATCCAGGTCTCGGTTGACGTGGTCAATGACGTCATCCGATTCCCAGTGGGCGTTTTCGGTGACACACCGGCGTTATTCACCAGCGCGTGCAAGGGCGCACCAGCCAAGCGCTTCTTGACCTCGGTGATCGCACGCGGCAGCATTCGATGATTGCTGAGGTCGATCTGGAAATGATCGTCATTCCCTGGCTCCCAGGGGCATCGCTCGCTGTCGAAAGGTTGGCGTGCGCAAGAAATGACGCGCCAGCCCGCCTCCGAGAAGAGCTTGGCAGTGGCATGACCAATTCCGCGTGATGCCCCGGTGAGCAACATCGTCTTCCGTTCTCTACGATCATCACGCGCTTTATCAGCGTGAACGAGGCAATCAAAATGTGTTTCGGCCCGCGGCTCTCTAATCAGATCGTCATTCGGCAGATCGAGACCCAAGGCCGCCTCCTTACTGTTGCGCCGGCGCACGCGTAGCAGGATTTGCGCCACTGCGGTGCAGGTAAATCACTTCCGTTTTGCGTCCTAACGTCGCGCAGGCCGAGCATTTGGCGGATTTCGGACAGTCGTGGGTGTGCATTGTGACAACGATGGCACATCAGCTACGTAAGCTCTCTAGCACACTCGCCTGCTTCATCACAGGGGTACGGGCCGCGCTCGCTTTCTTGATCGCGCAACGAAATGAGCCTGAGACTTGTCGGCGCCTGGCCAAAGCAAAAGATCGCTCGGGAGCGACCACGGTCATTTTGCCGCGCTAACTCCAAAACTGACGTACCAGCCCCGCACGTCAGATTCGTCAATCGTCGATTTTGTTTGTGGCACCCCGTTCTGAGCAGAACTGGGATATCGCCGGACGGGCTGGCTCCAGGCACGAGCTGGCGAACTCATATGTTCATCCACGCTCGAGCACTGATCAGCTCCGATTTGTGGCTGACCGAAGGATGACGACGACGTGTTACGTCGGCTTAACGCTGCGCAGCACTTAGGGCGGTTGTTATCGACGTCACGGCTCAAGCGAAGGCACTTGGCCGTCGCTTCGTTCTGTTCTTCGCTGTAAGTTCTTGCCAACAGCATCGCGTTCGGCAGACGATTGTCGGCCGTACAAGAACTGGCAGTACTCTTGGATGCAAAGAGCGGCAATCAGGTCGATCAAGCGGGTTACAACTTTCATGAAGCGACGAGCTCTTGCGAGTTGTCTTCGATCAAGATCAACCTGCTCGGATCGTTCAACTCGAATTCTATAACGCGTGGAGCAAAGAGACGCGCATAGCGCGTGAAGGCGCTCGTTGGGGGGAAACGGATCACCGTGTCGCAGCGCGCAAGGAGATACATCTCGGTGAGGGCAGAAAAGCCACCCTCTGCTCCGAAGGCGGCGTCGTGCAACGGGCCGGCGTGAGGCGCCTGGAACTGTTTTGGAATCGCAAAAACATCGGGAATTATTGCCGAAACCTGCTCAAGGATGAGCGCGCTGTCCGTGCACAGGAACGCCCTCACAGGCTTTGCATGTGGTAACGCCCTCGCCTTGTCAATGGCATTACAGATCTGTCGAAAGGCGCGCTCCGCGTCCGCCCAGTAGGGAGCATGCCCCATAATGTCCTCACCGTTTCCATGCCGGACATGAATGCCGATCACGCTGTACGGCTCAAAGTGCTCGCGGTAGATGGCATCAATCCGAGCCTGAATTGCAGCTCGCGGCTTGATCCTCCGAAAGATCTCTCGCTCCGCCTCCTGATCGCAGCGCCACATCAGGCAGGCATCACATACAACTGTGCTAGCGTCACTATCTCTCTGACTTTGGAACAGTTGATCGAGTTGGTCGCGTTCCCGGAAGATCTGCTCGTCCGGCCGATAGACGCAATCGATAGACGGCTTGTTCCACCATGCCGGAAAGAATGGTCCCGGAAACGAACGTTTGTTGATGTCGTCGCCGCAAATCACCGGCACGCCGGCAATGTCTTCAACCGGTTCGAAGAAGACCGGGAAGGCATTGGTGAATGGTTCATCAAGATAGCAAGACCCCCGCCAATCGATGGCTAGCGTTCGCCCTGTCTGCTTTGCGAAACGCCAAGCCGCCGCCAGCGACCACAGACAGTCACCAAAACCCGTACGTCGCCGGGAAACTACGAACCTATCATTCATCGCACCACTAACCATCTCGATTGCCTTTTCGCGCGCTCCTGGTTGGACAAAAGACATCGATACAGACATCTCGGGTTTCTTCTCGCCCGGCGTCACGGTCTGAAATCGCGGTGCCGGCGAGCTGCGTCGGTAGAACTTCATAGCATGCCTATCCGTGATGGCCGCGTTCTCTCAACACTTTCTGTCCTTTCTTCAGCGGTCTTGCATCGACCTGCCCGAAGTCCGATGCCCAATGCGCCCTGTGCGTCGCATGGACTGGCCCCCTCACATGCAGGCATAGGAGGCGTGGCCATGCTCATGACTTACGGCTATCAAGTTGCGCAGTTCCGGTGTCAGATCCTACCGCCAATAGGCCTGAGAGAACCTCGCCGCCGCCGTTAATCGCAAGGACGAGACTTTGCTCGAACCCGGACATGGCAAACGCGCTCACGGCATGCGCTTCGTGGTGATTCGCGAAGGAAAGTCGGAACGGACCGATCTCTGCCCCGCACTCCCGTGCCAGCAGCTGCCGCAGCAACAGTTTGGCGTCCAACGTAACGGGCTGAGAAACAACAGGACGCTCGAGCATGGTTTTGCAATAGGCTTCAGTCGCGTAGAACGCGATGCGGTCGATCTCCCCGAGCTCGACTCCTGCGGTAGACCGGCAGTATCGGATCGGGTTGCAAGGAAACTTGTTGGAGTGCTTGACACAGTTGAGACGCTCCTCTTCGACAGCAGCAATTACGCGGCCATCCTGCACAAGAACCGAAGCGCCATCGTGAACAAATGCATTCGGCAGCTCCGGAGAGCTTTCATGGATTCTGTCAAGGTCACCGCTCAGTGCCGGGCACAACATCCCGTTCTCCATCGTCATGACGGAAAGGCCCCTTGCCGTCCCACCGAACTAACCTGGACAGTTACGCTCCGCCGGTGCGCGGGCCAGACAGCACAACACGACTTGCAAGGTCTGTCTCGGCCCCTAGCAACAGGCGCTCAGAGTTAGGGTGCTGGCGTCCGATGCAGATGGACCGAACAGGCGGCCATAGAGCTGGCTCGATCGCGGCCTCAAGGACATTGCAGAAGCCGCTGTAACAGACCAGGTCACTCGCGAGCTACCGCGGAAGGACTGATGACACTGCATCGATTGACTTTCTCCCTTTCGCTCAACTCACGTCAACGCAGCAGGCGCCGCCGAAATAGTGCTGTCGACGCGAAAAAGGGCAAGACCGCATAAACACAGAGTGCACCTACGTGCAGGGCGGCACTGTCCGCGCCGCGCTCAAGCATCGTCGGACGAATAAGGTCGACCGAATGTGCGAGCGGCAACAAGCTCGCAAAGTGCTGAAATGAGCCGGGCAGTTGGCTTGTCGGAAAGATCGCGCCACACAGAAACACCATGGGCGTAAGGACGAGCGACTGGTAAAACACGAAGTAGTCGTAAGTTGGCGCAAGAGATATGACGACCATTGCTAGGCTGGCGAAGACAAGACCCGTAAGGGCGACTGTTGGTATCGCACAAAGAATGGACGTCCAGGATGCATAACCGAGCGCTGCAGCGACAATCCCGATTGCTGTCCCCGCTAGAACGGACTTACTGGCCGCCCACACCAACTCACCTAGAACAATATCGCCGAGCGTGAGCTGTGTGAACAGAATTCCCTCCCAGGTGCGCTTGACACCCATTCTAGCAAAGGCCGCATATAGGGTTTCAAAGGTCGCGGAGGTCATCGCACTGATTGCGACCATACCGGCCGCCAAAAAGGCAATGTACGAAGTCCCCTCAACCCGTCCCACGATGAGTCCGAGGCCAAAGCCAAGGCCCAACAGATTGGTTATGGGATCTGCGAGATTGCCGAGAAGCGATGCAAGCGCGACTTTCCTCCATGCCAGGAAGTTTCGTCGCCATACCGCGACCCAGTTGTACGCGTTGGCCGGCATCACCGACGCATAACCATCATTCATCGCTCATTTCTCCATCTCGCGCCCGGTCAACCGCAAAAACACGTCTTCGAGATTCGGGGGCCGCTGCAGTACGCGAAGGTTCGCTTGCCCGCGCAGGTGCACGCGAACTTGCTCCGGATATCGCGCGTAACAAAAAACCGTCTCTCCACTCACTTCAATATGCCGCGCATAAGGTCTGATCAGCTCTCGGATATGATTGGGATCACCACCATAGATCTCGATCACGTTGCAGCCGATATGCTCGTCGATCAAGGCGTCTGGCTTGCCTTCGGCGATTTTGCATCCACTCTCAAGCACGCATAGTCGATCGCACAGGCGTTCGGCCTCTTCCATGAAGTGAGTGGTCAAGAGGATCGTCTTGCCACGCGCAAGCAGGGCGCGCAGGCGCTCCCAAATCAGGTGGCGTGCGTGCGGATCCAAACCAGTGGTCGGCTCGTCCATCACGAGTAGATGTGGATCATTAATCAGGGCACGCGCCAGCGTCAGCCGCCGCTTCATGCCACCGGACAACTCAGACACACGCACGTCCGCCTTGCTTTCAAGCCGCGCAAACTCAAGCAGCGAGGGTGCAACCGCCGCGATCCTGCGAGCGCTCATGCCGAAATAACGGCCAAAAACAAGCAGATTCTCTCGCACTGTGAACTCGAGCTCAAGGTTGTCGAACTGTGGCACCACCCCGACGCGTACACGCGCCGCACGAGCGCGGGAAGGCACAGGCTCATCGAGGACTGTAATCTTGCCGCCGTCGGGCGAGATCATGCCGAGGAGCATGCGCGCAATCGTACTCTTGCCAGCTCCATTCGGCCCAAGCAGTCCGAAGCACTCTCCGCGTCCGACCGAGAACGACAGATCGTTGACGATAAGCTTGTCGCCAAATGACTTTTTTACACCGGCAAGGTCGATCGCCACAGTGGACATGTTCATCTTAGGCTGACAGAAGTCGTTCCGTGGACGATGGCTTCTCGACGACGGTTTTGCTCCAGAGCTTGCCCTCGCACCAAACGTGCTCGACACGCCCCCATTGGCAAGCTGCCGCAGCGTCCGGAAAGAATCCCCGTCCGTGGAGGTTGGCGCTCGTGTTGCAGAGCAGCGGAATACCCGTGAGTTGCTCAAATTCGACGAGAAGCGCGGCAATTTTATGGGGAGAGTTGCGGGAAATTGTCTGCAGCCGCGCCGAGCCGTCAAGATGGACCACCGCGGGAACCTTGTCGCGCCAATCCGCCCGGGTTTGGTGATCGAACAGCATGTAAGGATCTGGCGTGCCCGGGCTGAAGATCTCCGGTGCCCGATCCTCCAGACAAATCGGCGCCACCGGTCGGAAGTGCTCGCGACGTTTGATGTCGTTGAGATGATCCTTCATTGCCCGGCTAGTTGGGGCTGCAAGAATGCTTCTACCGCCCAACGCCCGGGGCCCAAGCTCGGCACACCCGGAAAGAAAGATGACGGGCTTGTTGTCGGCAAGAATCGCCGCAAGTTCACTCAAACTGCAAGGAGCGGCCTCCCAGTCCGGCGGAACCTCGCTCTCCTGCAGGGCAGGACCACTGTAAACTGACCACTCCAAAGGCCCGAAGCCATTCTGCGCTGCCATAGCACCGCACGCCGCGCCGATTGCCGAGCCGCTGTCATTCGGAAACGGCGGCACCCAGACATCATCGAACAATCCCGTCGCGCGAAGCGCGCTGTTCCATTTGATATTGAGACCGCAACCTCCGGCGACACATAGATTTCGCGCTCCCGGAAGTGACGAATATCTTAGCAGAAGCAGCGCGATTTCCTTAACAAGAAGACGTTCCAGAAACACATGGAAGGAGGCGAGGACGTCCTCCGCTCGCTTGGCAGCCAGGCGCAACGCGCTTGCCTCGAAGAACGCGTGCATAGCTGCAAGAGACGATTCCGCATTGTTAATGTCTTCACGGTAGCGGCGAGCCTGCTCCGTGTCGGCCGCCAACCGTGTTTCATAAAGCTCCTGAAACGCTTCCACGATGCTTTCATCAACGGAGCCAAGCGCGATGTAAGCCATCAGCTTGCCGGCGATGCCCAGATCCCAACTGGAGCGGTTCGGCTGACGGTACGGCCCGAAGTGAAGGCCCGCGGCAGCATAGGCGTGGCCAATCATAGGAAACAGCGATCCAATGAACCGACCCCCGCGCGGTTCGACATAGTAAAGACGTGGAAAGATGCAGCCATCCCACACCAGACAGAACGAAGCCTTTCCCGCGGCTGCAAAGGGACTGGTGCCATATGCTGACGCGACATGGCCCGTGACATGCGGGTAGCTCTTATATGGAAACTCCTTGCCGCCGAGGAGGAGGCCGACGCCGTCGACGGGATCAAGGAGGCCCTCAGCATGACGCTCGACATATGGCGCGCCTTTTAGCGCAACCTGCACCGCTCCGCTTAGGAGCTGGAACTGCGATTCATTCTCCCCGTCCCATCCGTCAACGACGAACTGATCGATATCCCGCGGCTCCAGGCCATGCTCCGCCAAGGCGCGCACGACTGCATCGAGATTGTCAACGGACTGATAGCGTGGACTATTGCCGCGCTTCTCTTGCTCCACGCAAAAAAGAAGCCGACCGTCCTCGACGACAGCAATTGCTCCGTCATGTGTCAACTTTATTCCGCAGATGCGCATACGTACTCCTGGTCTAATGACCGACGTTTGATTGTTCTGACGTGGCGTCCGGTCTTCGAAACTGGACGATCAAGCAGTCTTCGTTTGCCGATCCGCTGGAGCAGTGCCGACGCTCGACCTCCGATAGGCTCTCCTTAAAGAGAGCGATCACCGTTTCGGCACCAGCAGCATGCCCCCAGCGTTGACATATTTCATCACGCGCGGACCCGAAAATCAGAGTGCCACTTGGCGCAAGCATACTCACCAGGTTGCGGATAGCCGCATGCATCTCGCCCACGTCTTTGAGGTAATAAAGAACCTCGGCCACGACAATTAAATCGAACTGCTCAGTGGTCGAGAACCGCTGAATGTCGCAGGTCACAAAAGTAATATGTGACCACTTACTGGTCCGCAGTCGCGCTCGCTCGATTGCCTGCGGCATGACATCCACCACGGTAAGCCGCTCGCATAACGGCGCAAGCAACTCCGTGAATGCACCGGCTGCACATCCTACCTCGAGGGCAGACGCAGCATCTCCGTTGCAACGCGACATCAGGAGCATTTGCGCGTATCGCTCCTGCTCGAACGAACTATTATCAAGGTGCCATGGATCGTCGGCAGCCAACTCTCGCTCTAATAGCTGATGGTTCAGGTCCAAAGTCATGAAACGACCACTTATTTGTAGACAGTCGAGCGATCGCGACCGGAAACACTCTCCGTGGTCGCCAGGCTCGACGGACGGTGCGATAACCCCGTCTTATGAATGGGAGTCGTTCCCACCCCTACGCTAGACGCACCTCGTCCGGCATTGGGACGCAGGATGACACGCTGTTTCTCCTCTTCCGCCGGCACATTGGTGACTTTTCGCGATAGCCAATCGCTATTGCTCAATGTACAAAGCGCATAGGCCTTCAATGGTAGCAAGAGAAGGATATTGATCGGTGTGTGGAGCGAGAAGCCGATAAACCGCAAGTCGCGAGCGCGAACCGCTGCCACACTGCACCGGACCATAGTCATTGCTGCAATCGTCAATCCCGTCCACCAGGGTATAGAGCCACCGAACACGAGCTCTGCAAGCGCAGCAAGTGTTGAAATCGCGAGGAGAAATGGGCCGAGATTTTGCCCGATAACATCTAGCGTCAAATAACCATCGAGCTCTGGGAGCAGGCGCAATGCAAGAAACGTATCTCGAAAGGTACTGCGCGCCCAACGAAGCTGCTGACGCAGATATGGCCCAAGACGGTGCGGAACGACTGTGGCTGCTATCGCGTCCGGGACGTATTCGGTTCGAAACCCAGCCTTGAGCATGAGTATCGTTAGATGGCGGTCCTCGCCGAAATCACTCGGCCTCCCACGGAAGAACTGCGCCTCGTATTGATCGAGAAGCAAGGTCAGCGCGGAACGTCGATACATGGCACAAGGGCCGCAACAACACATGACGGCACCGAAGCGCGCCTGTGCCGCGCGCTCTTCGTTGCACGCGAGCCAATATTCCATATCGATCAGCCTGGTCAACCAGGTCTGGTTACGATTACTTGCTATCAGTTGACCCATCGCCGCACCGACTTCCCGGTCACGCATCTTCAATACAAGCTTCGTGACGACGTCGGCAGCAAGAACCGTGTCGGAATCGACATTGAGCACCAGATCACCGGATGAGCTGCGTATTGCAGCGATCTGCGCTTTGCGCTTTCCGACGTTGTTTGCCAGCAAGATGATGCTGACTCTAGGATCGTTGGCATATATCTGGTGTACAGGCGCGACCACGTCGCGGTTTGCAGATCCGTCATCGACCACATAGACCTGTATCTTTCCGGCGTAGTCTTGACTGCAAATCGACTCCAGACATTCGGCGAGCGTGTTTGGATCCTCATTGAAGCACGGCACGATGACGTCCACAGTGGGAAGGACCACCTCCGCTTTTTCCAGGCTGTCCTGTAATGATGAGTTGATCGCCGGTCGGGCATAAAGCGCTTGCACGCTCTTATAGATAGTCGAGAGTACCGCATAACTTGAAACAGCGGCAGCACTGGTTGTCGCGAGCAGGTCCATTGGGTGTCAGTTCTTGTTCAGTGAAGTTGAGGAAGTGGACGGATTGCAAACCCGCGCCGTTGCAGTGCCGGAATCAGATATGCGAGCGCCGTGGTGGTCTGATCGCGCAGCGTTGCATCGGTGCCCAGTCTCTCCTCATCGGGAGGATACCCGTCGTGCAGCAGCACAATTGCACCCGGGCGAACGTTCGCCATCACCGAATTCACAATTGTATCAACTCCAGGGCGGGACCAATCTCTCGGGTCGACCGACCAGTGCAGAGCCGTGAGACCAGCGCTCGCCGTCATTGCAAGCACCTGTTGCGTCCATATGCCGTAAGGCGCTCGCATATGCCTGGGCGAGGCCTTCGGGCACGCCAGACGGATCGCCTCGCTCGCGGTCAGCACTTCATCCTGTAGCTCTGCAGGTCCGCATCTGGATAGATCAGGATGGGTCATCGTATGGTTCGCAACCTCATGACCTTCCGCAATCACTCGTCGGATGAGGTCCGGATGCTCGATCGCGTACGTACCGATGACGAAGAATGTAGCGGGAACTCGATGTTGCGCCAGCACATCGAGCACCTCTGGCGTACAAAATGGGTTCGGCCCGTCATCAAAGGTCAAATAGACAGCTGGACTTCCGCTCACGTCAGCGTAGTCGCAGCGGACAGTGAATGGTGTGGAGCGCTCTGTCACAACTCAGGCCCGTTCCGATCGATGACAGTCCCGGCCGGCCATTCGCTTATCGAGCGTCCCAGCGGAAACACCACCACTAACGCGTCCTCGAGGCGGGTCGGCGATAAATTGGGATAGACATCCGGCTGCGTGGAGCGGACGCGAATGCCATGCATCAGGGTGGCGAGTCCCTGCCTTTCGACCAGTCGCTTCATATGTTTCTCAAGCGCCGACCGAACCGTGCCAAAGCCGAATGGAACACCAAGCTCCTGCAGTACGGGATACATCACGCGCATCGCGTGGCTTATTCCGAGCCCTTCGAGATCCGGGCGCACCGCATACAACCCCAGTTCCGCCACAAGGAGATCGACTTCGCAAACTTTGATGAAGCGACGTAGCAGCCCAATGTGAGCCGCTACCCCGCGCGCGTCGGAACCAATTGCACGAAGCTCCGGTCTTGCGCCGGCCCAACTTCGGCTCCCCTCAAAAGGCTGCGCATTGAACGCACCCGTGGGCCCATAACTCTTGCGGAAGAACTCCGCGAGCTCGGCATGATCGGCGAGCCGCAGCTCGCTCTCCCAACGAAGGCTCCACTGCACTTGAGCGCGCGCAGAAGCACGTTCCGCAGTCGGGGATACGGCAATGTTCATGGCGAGCGTCCTTGCGCCTGTTGAATTGAACGGGAAGCGGTCACGTGATCTCTACCTGCAGGGCTGCCGATCAAGACTGAAATGCGCGGCTGTGCTTTGTCGGAGCTCCGCACCGCTGGCCTGCACCCGCGCCCCTCGCCTCTGCTCGCGCTAACGCTTGGTTCGCGCTCGTCATCCTGCTGATGTGCCATGCCCATGCGGAAGACCCCGGCGAGGCAATTGGATTAGCTAGAGCCGATCTGAACCAGGGAGCGCGCGCGCCCTCCGTTGCATCGCCGTCAGGAGGATTGACGGCTGCGGGCAAGCCACCGACACGCGATTCGTCGTCGACGACGCATCTGAGCGGCATCAGATCACACTGGCTCCTATACATCTTCAACAGACCCCAAAATACGCTGGACAGGCGAGCCGTTCGGAATGGCGCCTGAAATGTTTGGCAACCGCAATCTGCGCCTGCCGCCATTCCCTGACACTAGATTGATGCTGAAAGTGCTCTCAAGTGTACGCGGGTAAACCTCGAGTATTGAAACGGATGACAGCCCCATACGAAGGTTTATCGAGCCCCGCTCGGCGCTCAAGCGAGCGCACATCGCACGAAGACGCAACACGGCTCGCACGCCACGCCTGTAGACGCCCAGGACACGGACGCGGCGGTGCGCTCGCACGCCCAGGAGCTTTTCTTTGAGCTCACTTGAACGACCATAAACCATTGTGGTCTGCCTGGTCCGTTTTTCAAACTTCAGTTTGCTATCCAACATCCCGCAATTTGGTAAAATCGATTGTTTCGATAGAACACATCCACACGATGGATAGACTCACAACATGCGGTTCAAGGGACTTGATCTAAATCTTCTCGTTGCGCTCGATGCCGTGATGACGGAACGCAACCTCACAGCGGCGGCTCGCAAAATTAACTTGAGCCAGCCCGCTATGAGCGCTGCGGTCGCACGGCTACGCGCCTATTTTCGCGATGAACTATTTACTATGAGAGGTCGCGAGCTCGTCCCTACACCTGGCGCGGAGGCGCTTGCAGGTCCAGTTCGCGAGGCCCTGCTGCACATCCAACTCTCAATCATATCGCGCGACGCGTTCGACCCGACTCAGTCGAGTCGACGCTTCAGGGTCATTCTTTCAGATTTCATGACGATCGTTTACTTCCGCAGAATTGTGGACCGCATGGCACAAGAAGCTCCCGCCGTGCGGTTCGAATTGCTGCCATTTTCCGATGAACCCGATGAGCTGCTTCGTCGGGGCGAGGTCGACTTTCTCATTCTGCCGGAACTGTTCATGTCGAGTGCGCACCCTAAAGCGACGCTGTTCGACGAGACCCTCGTGTGCGTGGGATGCCGCACGAACAAGCAGCTATCCCGACAGCTTACGTTCGAGAAATACATCTCGATGGGGCACGTTACTGCCAAGTTCGGACGGGCACTGAGACCGAACCTCGAAGAATGGTTTTTGCTTGAGCACGGTCTGAGGAGACGAATTGAGGTCGTCGTGCAAGGCTTTAGCCTGATTCCGCCCATATTGTTAGACACGAGTCGTATCGGCACGATGCCCTTGCGGCTGGCCAGACACTTCGAAAAGCGGATGCCACTGCGGATCATCGAACCGCCTCTCCCCCTGCCCATATTCACAGAGGCCGTGCAGTGGCCCTCGTTTCACAATACCGACCCCGCGAGCATCTGGATGCGGAGGATATTGCTTGAGGAGGCATCCAACATGGCATCTGATGAGCAAAAGCCTCCAACTCGCAGGCGCTGTTAGGCTCACCGCAAGCTGCCGCTCCGAATAATCCAAGCACGCTACAGGCCCTTCGACGTGCTCGGTCCCCTTCCTCGCTTCCGCGTCTCCTGGGGAGGCACTGCCACGACCTCACAATGCAGCGATCCGTTGCGAAGACTTTTCCTGTTGTAAGCGAGGTGACTTCCCAGGTGTGGTTTGATGGGCTTGCGCTGCGTTCAGGGCTACCCTGGCACTATCGCGGATAAAACACGCCTCCATTACAAATGTTTAGCTTGGCGGATAAAATCGCTTGAATCGCACATTGCGTCAGGTTGTAGGTTGACCCTCGCGACTAGCGCTGCACGACGCAGCCGTCGAGGGGGCGCTCTGGTGTGCTCAGGGCGCTCACGGACGCTGGGGTGATTGCGATCGGCGAGCTGAACGGACCAGCTACGTGGTCGGCCGAAACCGGCGAGACGAATCAGCTTGGAGGGTCCTGACGCTTTCCCCCCGCCGCCGATCGGCTTACCGCTTGCTGTCCATTCTTGTTGTCGTTTCGCGAGCTTCTTGTCTTGATGGCAGGGTTGAGCCGATGTCCATTCGGGCGAGCCAGGACGATTGCTCCAGACGCAGCCGCCACCGCACGCTTTTTCGCAGCAAGGACGTTTGCGCCGGATAAGAAGAGATGCGTTTCAAAGGTCTGGATCTAAATCTTCTCGTCGCGCTGGATGCTCTGATAACTGAGCGCAATCTCACCTCAGCGGCACGCAGGATCAATCTCAGTCAGCCGGCCATGAGCGCAGCCGTTGCCCGGTTGCGCTCATATTTTGGCGATGAACTGTTTGGGATGAGGGGGCGCGAGCTTGTCTTGACCTCGCGCGCAGAAGCGCTCGCAGCTCCGGTACGCCAGGCTCTGGTGCACATTGAACTCTCAATTATGGCGCGTGACGTGTTCGATCCAGCTCGATCGAGCCGGCGATTCAGGATCGCCCTTTCTGATTTCATAACAGTTGTATTCTTAAGAAATGTCGTGGAGCGCGTCACGCGAGAGGCCCCCACCGTCAGCTTCGAACTGGCGGCGCCGACCGTTGAGCACGACGAGCTCCTCCGCCGCGGCGAAGTCGATTTTGTTATCCTGCCAGATTCTCTCCTGTCCAGCGCGCACCCCAGGGCGGCCCTATTCGAGGAGAGACTGGTCTGCGTAGGTTGCTGCACGAACAGGGAATTACATCGCGGACTTACATTCGATCGATATATGTCGATGGGGCACGTTGCAGTTAAGCACGGAGGTGCGCCCCACACGCCAATTGAGCAATCATTTTTAATCGATCTCGGTCCTACTCGGCGCATCGACATTCTCGTGCAGAGCTTCAGCATGGTCCCGCCCCTCCTTGTTGGGACGAACCGCATAGGCACGATGCCATTAGGGCTGGTGAGGCATTTCCAGAAGACCATGCCTCTTCAGATTGTCGAGCTTCCGGATCCATTCCCCGTCTTCACCGAAGCGGTCCAATGGCCCGCAATTCACAACAATGACCCGGAAAGCCTGTGGATGCGGGAAATATTGTTCGAGGAGGCCACGCGCATGGCAACTGCATAAGAGCACCCCGTAACCAACACTCCGGAAGGAACGGGCAGTGCCTGAAACTTCGCACCCGTCTCGCCGTTGCCGTAACGACGTTCGTGAAGTCTACGAACTTCACATTCCAACACTTGTCTCAACACACACAATTCCACCTGCCTGGCTTGCTCTCCTTGTCGCGGGATAAAGACCCTCCGGGCGCGCGGTTCGTGAGACGCTCTTGATTTCTTTCGCGCGTCGGCGTTAGGCGCGATATCACAACCGCAGTGTGTCTGGCTTTAGAGACGGGGACGGAGCAGCACGTTCGCGCTTAGGCCAGGCGTTTACGTTGCAACCGCGGCCGCCAAGCGCGTCTTTCGAGAAGGCCGGCACGGGGCTCCTGTCGTCAACTCTCCAAGTTAGTAGTTGCTCCCCATGAATGGAGGCGATCGGCCTTTTTGGAGCCGCAACAAAATGCATCGTGAGCATAGAGGGCGTCGATCATACATATCGCCCGGTTCTGCCGCGCTGTCGAAGCAAGCATCCGCGCTCGCGTGTGGCCCTATGGCATCACTCTACAGTACACCGCATCTCCGTCGCTCTGCGCCGCAGGTATGACTTCTTTTGGCCCTACCGCAGCCAAACGTCTTGACGACGTGCGCTGCCCTGGACGCAATTCAAACAAGGAGCTGAAGGTTGAAGCTATGCAGCAGCGTGTTCGATCCAGAAGAGCTTTCTGCCCTCGGACGACTTTATGACAGCGCCGTCGACGCGCTACCCCCATCGATGCGGAGTCCAGAAAATCGCACGGCAATCGCCAAGCTCATCCTGGAGCGTACAGCGGCTGGCGAGGCTCAACTGGCATGCCTGGCGAAGTTGTTGATCACCCTTACCCCTCAGGGTTGATCCGCCGCCATTCTAAGGATAGTCACCACTCTCGCGCTGGAGAATGGAAGACGATTCAGGCTGACGCTTAGAAAGCAGCTTGAATCATACGTGACGTCAGGTTGTAGGCTTCAAAATTGAACAACATGAACAAACCTACACCAAGAAGGCGTCGATGGCGCATTGGCGAACTTGCAGAGGCGACCGGAGTAACGGTACGCACGCTGCACCATTATGAGCACACAGGACTCCTAGCAGCCACAGAGCGTACTGACGGCGGCCACCGGATGTATGACCGCGAAAGCCTGCAGCGGGTTCAGCAGATTCGCGCGCTGCGTGAGCTTGGCTTCTCACTTGTCGAGATCCGTAAAGCCATGGAGGGCACGACTTCTCTCACGGACCTGCTGCACAAACATTTAGAGCGCATAGAACTTCAAGTAGCTCGAGCAACTCTGTTGCGCGACCGTTTGCGCAACATGACAATCGACGGCGAGGCGAAAGTAAGTGTGGATGAGCTGCCTGCCACTCTGAATGCCATGTCGCGAGTCGAGACGCGTAGTCAAACGACCGCATGCATCTGCAATTCAGCTTCAGAGCGCGAGGACCGGTGGCGGCGAATCCGTGACGACCTTCGCGATTGCATGGATCGGAGCGAGCCCCCTTGCGGTGAGCGCGCAAAGGCTGTCGCAGTTGCAGCACGCTTGCTGATCAGCGAAATCGCCGGCGCCGATTCACGCGCTTCGATGATCCTGAAGGTACTTGCACGACTGAGCGCCCCCCGCGCTCTGGCTGGTTGGGATCCCTGCCTGATGCAATATCTCGATCTCGCCCTTGGCGGGTTGGAGGATTAGCCGTACTGACCCGTTCATGGCCCTTTCCACACGTCGGTTGGAAGGCACCTGACAATGCTAGGTTGATCTGCCGCGCTCTGATGCGGGCTGAAAGCTTTATGAGCTCAAGCGGACAGACGGTCATGGCCCGCCGATGCGCGCCCCTGACGCACCCACGCCCCTCAAAAGCGCTTGATCCGAACGTAACGTCAAATTGTAGACTCTACGGAAATTGAAAGCTGGTCGAGCCAACGCACGTTTGGCTTGGAGCAGCCTTGACCTGCAGGGGTGTCTGATCACAACCACTTGGGATCACTTCAGTGAGCATTGAAGGCTATACAATTGCAAATACGCAGCGCGCTTCTGTTGCAAGTGCGGCGATTCTCTTCTGCGCTCTCGCCGCCCCGCTTGCGCGCGGTTCTGAAGTAAAGATCGCCGTGGCTGGTCCAATGACTGGAAGCAGCGCCGCGTTCGGCGCGCAAATGCGCGATGGTGCAGCTGCGGCGGTTGAGGAATTGAACGCTTCGGGCCTACTTCCGGATAATGCCAAAGTTATATTGAGGGTTGCTGACGACGCCTGCGACCCAAGGCAAGCTGTCGCAGTTGCGAATAAGCTCGCGACAGAGCGCGTCCTGTTGGTAGTTGGCCATTTCTGTTCCTCTTCGTCGATCCCGGCCTCCGACATCTACGCTGAAGCAGGCATCGTTCAGGTGTCACCAGGCTCGTCAACTCCTCAGCTAACAGAGCGCGGCCTTAAGACTGTCTTTCGGATCTGCGGCCGCGACGACCAGCAGGGAACCGTTGCCGCCGAGTACATTCACGTGAACCATCCCAACGAGAACATCGCGGTGATCGACGACAAGAGCACTGCTGGAAAGGGCATTGCAGATGTGGTCGAAGCCGAGCTTCATCGATTCGGACGACAAGTCAGTCGGCAAAGCTATGTTGCAGGTGAACGGGACTTCAGAGCGCTGGTCTCAAGAATGAAAAAGGATCAAGTGCGCGTCGCCTATATCGGCGGCTATCATACCGAAATCGGATTGTTTGTGCGCCAGGCATCAGATGCAAAAGCAGACTTCATAGTCATGGCAAACGATCCGCTGATGACCTCTGAATTCTGGGCGATTACCGGCAGCGCTGGGAATGGCACATTGTTTACCTTCATGCCCAATCCCGCCGGGAATGCCAAGGCGGCCGGCGCTGTCGCCGGACTCAAAGCTTCCGGCCTGTCCGCTGAAGGCTACACGCTATACGCCTATGCGGCTGTGCAAGCCTGGGCAGAGGCGGTGAACCGGAGCGGCTCCTTCCATGCTACGCGGGTCGCCAGCGCACTTCGTTCATGGCCGGTGGATACCGTGATTGGCCCGGTCCGGTTCGACAAAAAGGGAGACAACTCGGCTTCTGGATTTTTGGTTTACCGCTGGCGCGACGGCCGTGTTGAACGTGTCAAGAAGTACTGATTTGCACGCACCGCCGGCTCCCGCAAACGCAATGCATCACGAATGATGAGACCTCCCCAGAACGTTGTCGCAGCGATACTCGCCAGCTCTTTTATACTTGCTGCTTTCGGAGCGTTTTTCGCGTTGGCTGCGGCGCTCGCAGAGCTAGCCAGCGTCGATCTGACGGAGGCGCTACGTCCGATGATAGACAAATAGCAGCCCCGTTGTCCTGATCCGTCCGGCAGCACAGGCTGAGCGGTCGACTACAGTTCTGGCGGGTCTGAAGGCATGACTTTCTGCCGCCAAGTGATTGAAGGTTCAGGACGAGCAACGCGAAGCCAACGGACAGTCGCGCAATGGCTCCAGATGGGGGCCGCGTTCGCTACTTCGATCAAACTGATAGCCGGATCGCCATTGACGCATTCTCCTACCGATCGTATCGCGCAAGCTCGGGTCCACGCATTGAAGAGAGAGCGCGGACGGCATGAAGCAATCAGGACCTATTACATAGGCTATAGCCGGGTATTGCGGGTAACCGCAGCTGGTGGATCGTCGGCGCCGAGATTTCATCTGTCTCTTCGGCTCGGGACTACTGCAGAGCTTCTTCGGCGCCATTTCAGAGCTATTCGCAAACGTGCAGCCCTGCGACTTTTTCTTTGTCAATCATGATCGGTGATCAACGGATCAGCGACCCTGCCCGACATCCCTTAGACGTGGCTCTGAGCCCAGACCGCGGGAAACAGCAATTAGCCGGCTCCGATGAAGGCGGTTAGATTGCTCGCGGGCGCTATCAACGAACTGGATGCATCCCATCAACACTTTCGATTTTACTAATTCAAGCCAAACACCGCATAAATCGACGCCGGATTACGGAAAGAACAGTCCACGAATGTCTCGTGACAACGATACCTTGCAGCTTGGTCGCAGCCGCGTCTCTCGTGGCTGCATCACGCAATGTTTGACAACGAAACACGTGGGGCACCAATGCAGTGCGATGAGCAATCGCAGGCCGGCGCGCAGCCTATCACGTTGTCGTCTCTCGCCTTTGCGATGATACTTGGCGGCTCTAAGAAGACAGCTTTCACGCGCACTGTTCGGCGAAGGTAAATGCGTCCGCAGCATAGAACTCGGGCAGGTGAACTGTCCTTTGCACCGGTGCGGGCCGGACTTTTCGCTCTGACCAGGCCGATAGCACCAACAATCCAGCCGTGTCGCCGCGGCTCCAAGCAAGGCAGTACAACCACCTGTGTGACCCCAACTGGAGTCACTGCAGTTATCCGACGCGCGGGACGGCTCGATCACGGTATCAATAGACTTCCGGACCCTCTACAACGCTTGTCGGCTTTTCCATATACACTCATTTCCCCTTTGCGATGCTTTCGCGGGACATGTGTGCCGCCCTGTTTGGGAACCGTGCGCACCTCCTGTGCAGCAGCGATTCGTCCGGCCACGCATCCGCCGTCTGGCGAACGGGAAATGACTAGGCTTATTCCGCCTATCTTGCATTTCACCACTTTGGAGAAATACCGTGGAACTTGACCCTTCCAATTCTCGCATACAGAACCTCGAGGATCGCATCGACCTGCAACTCGACATCGTGGCCGCGCTCATGCGCGAAGAAGGCAACGAGCTCGAAGCGATCCGACTGCTCAATGCACTCATAGGCCAAATGATTACGGCGGAGCTGGAGCTCGGCCAGCGTGGTGATACGAGCACCGGCGACGGACGAATGCGACTGTCGCGAGACCGTGGCGTTTACCAGCCCGAGGACCTTCAGTTTTTGGGACGCCTCTTCGATCAGACTGTGGCGGCATTACCGGCAGCGCTACGAACTTCCGTCAATCGACTTACGATCGCCAAGCTGATTTTTTCACGTGCGGCGGCGGACTGAACTTTCATTTTGCTTTTTTCTGGACGTCGACGGCGCTGACCGAACGTTTATCGCTGGACCGACAATCGTGCCAAAAGTCGTCCGCACCAGATCGAGGGTATGCGGCTTATGGGCTCCCCGTCCATAAGCGGGTCGCGTCCGCTGGCTTTCTATATCGCAACTGCTCGCGACGACGTTCGAGAGCAGGCTCGCTTTATCTCGCGCCGCGGACGACACAGTTACGTTCGATCTGGCAAGACCTTGCTGTCCCTCGTCGCCCGTGGCCACAAAGAGCTGATAGCGCGGAAGCGCAGCCTCACACATACGCTCGAGACACCGGACCGCTATCGCCGCTTCCGACCGCTGCCTGCGCCGACCTTCGAACACGATCTACCAAATAAGGCAGCTACGACATGTTGGAGTGTGGCACCCTTCAAAGCTAATGCTCGGAACAGGGCGATCAGCCACTCCGCACGTTAGCAATTCTTTCCGCGAGGCACCCCGAATTGTCCGCCGCGCACTGGTGGCGCTGAGACGCGGCGCGCACCACCTGTCCGTATCCGAGAACCTCACATAGCTTTCCGATATCCCAATATTGGGGCTGGGCCGCTCACGTCCGGTTAGTCGTGACCGGTCTGGCGCGGATCTTCCGATTGCAGGAAGAATATCCACGATTTATTGTCGATGCCAATCAACTGCCCACTACGGTAGAGAAGAGCGCTAGAATCCCTGCTCTTTCACTCCTTTCGGAATTATTCGACCGCGCCTGGCAATACGACATTCGGTCATCCGACCTTCAACAACGATCTATAAACTTCCCTGAAGCACCGAGAGCAGCTCGCTCGGGGGTCTGCACGCTGATGTGTGCTTGCTACACGTCACGAAATCTCGGTTAGCTTTTGGGAGGGTACTCCCTTGTGTCAGGATGTCGAGGAGTGTTTTAGATGGATCAGTTTTCTTCCGACCAAGTGCAGGTGCCAGATGCTGTCGTGAGCGTCGCATTTGACAAGGCTTGGGGCTTCATCGAGAAGGATCCCTTGCTGGCACATAATCTCAAGGCCGTCCTTCATAGACGATTGCGCACTTACCTTGAGTGCTCGATAAGAAAAGGCGAACGGAATACTCTGACTCTGGCAAACGAGGCGATACGCAACTTGCGTGCTGAACTCGCGCCGTCGACCGAGCAATGAGCGCTTGCAGCCGTACCGCTGGGAGCGTCTGGCTGGGTAAACGCAATTAACGGGTCTACGCGATAGACAAATCGGGTCAGAGCGTGGTCGAGCAGACTTTCCTCTACTCATGCTCTGCCCGGCGCGCCCGTAATCAAGGCCTTCATTACCGATCCGTCTGAGCCGTCAGCATGCATGAAGTGTGTAAGCGCGGCCTCGTTCTGCCGTTTGCAACAGAAGGAGCCAAGCACCTCCCAACTTTGCGGTCGCATCGCACGCCATGATGAACGGCTCGTGTCCAAAGAAGGCGCCCGCGAGGCGCCACTGCCGGGCCGCAGCGTCTCGATGACTGTGGAGCAGCGGCATTTTGCGCGCTCAGCAATCTGACGCCGCGTACGATTGGACACCTTTCTTTCCAAGACATGTTGTGCGGCAGTTACAGCAATTCGCGTTCATATTGATAAACGCACGGCGCCGGGGGGCACCGAAAGGAAACGACACTCGAATGAAAAACATTCTGATTCTGACTGCAAGCATCGGCGCACTCGTTGCGGCCACTCCCTCCTTCGGCACGGACTTGGCCGGGCAGCCTGTCAAGGTCAAAGCGGCACCGCTGCCGGCCGCGGCCCCGATTACCGATTGGTCCGGCTACTATATCGGTGCAAATGGCGGCTGGGGAACGAGCCACAATTGCTGGGATTTTAATGGCGCCACTTCCGAGGGCTGCCATAATTCGACCGGCGGGACCATTGGCGGCCAGATTGGCTATCGTTGGCACATCTTCAACATGGTTTACGGCATCGAAGGTCAGGGCAACTGGGCCGACTTCAACGGCTCCAATATCAGCACCGCCTTTCCGGCAAACACCGTTGGCACCACAACGGATGCCTTCGGTCTACTCACGGGCCATATCGGCTACGCCTTCAATGCCGTGCTCCTGTACGGCAAGGGTGGTGCTGCGGTGACCAGCAACACCTATCAGATCAACTCGGTGACTACTGGCACCGAGATTGGCAAAACCAGCGATGTGCGTTGGGGTGGCGTGCTGGGCGCCGGTGCCGAAGTCAGCCTCACGCCAAACTGGTCAGCTGGCGTCGAGTATAACCACTTCTTCATGCAGCGCAGCAACATCAGCTTCCCAGCGGCTCTTGGTACGGATCGCGTCCACCAGGATGTCGATCTCATCACGGCACGGCTCAATTACAAGTTTGGCTCGCCCTTTGCGAGATAGAGACCTCCACGCGGTTGCGTGAATCGGAACCCCGGCCTGCGGTCGGGGTTCTTTCGCGAGTTGATCCCACAAAAACGGCGATCATGACATTGGTAGGGAAGGCAACAGCACCATTTGCGAAGCCGGGACACGAGGTGACTTACAGCAAGAGATGCAGTTTACCTCGGCGGTCCGGCCCTCTCAGGGCGAAAAGCGCACCTCTATTCCAGCCCAGTCAAGTACCAAGTTCGGCGGTTGATGGGACGGTATACACACGACACTCGCTAAGGACCTTAACCTGACTGCAGCTCCGGCCGCGCCATCCCCACTTAGGCTCCCTTGCGGAAACACAACTAGGCCGCACCTGATGCACAACTTATGAAGGGCTCGGTGGAAAACGGCGAAGATCTTCGCCAAGATCGTTGAGGCATGACTTCTCCGCTCTTCGCGATCATCTCGCTGCTCTACGCGTGGGGAGGGGTACTGCATTTCTGTTGCTAATAACTTTCATTGGTATGCCACCGCATTATAGAACAGAGGCCGGGTGGGGCACCCGCTTTCGGCTGATCAAGCGGTTGCGGCAATCTCCTCGACGCCTGGGTAGGCTCAGCTCGCATTCGCGCAAGAGCATCTGCAGGCTCGAATGTCTACTGAGCCACAAACTTCCTCGATCCTTGGTGAATGGACTGGAAAGCCAGGATGGGAACGCATTCATGCAATGAAAAGGCGCAAGATCTCCCACCCCGATCCTGCATAGACGGCTCGAGCTCGCAGCATCGAGAACATAGTGACTGGATGGTGACGCCTGACCAGGCGGGCTATGTGACACTGAGAGCTGCAGGTGCATCACATCGACGCGACCTGAATGAAGGCTAACGGAGTAGATATACGCGATCAGGCACCGATCGATAACTGCAAAGGCTATGTTCGAAAGAAAACAACCAAGCTGGTCAGGCAGAATAGACCATCCAGATAGCGTTACGTCTGATGTATCTGGCCAGACTTCGCCTTGCTATCGGTAGAACGTCCATAAGCGTTGTGAGTTGGTGAGAGACGCCGCCGAACCAAGGCGCCCCGACGCACTCGGCCGGGGGGCTGAAAGTGCGCCGGGTTCGCCCCAACATCATCAGTACATCCGTGATGATGCTTCTGGCAATGAGACAAGCAGCGTGGCGGAATTGAGGCTTATGCATTCGATTACTAGAGATCAAAGCGAGTTTTCGTCGGCTGCGCCGACGGACTTGAATCGCACGTCGCGTCACGTTGTACTATTGCGCTCCTCTCGCTCTCATCCAGGAAGCAACTTGTCTTCCGTGGCACGCCGGCTTCTGACGGGAGGCATCCGTTGAACCCTGTGAGCAACCAAATCGGCTTTTGCCTGGAAAAACCGGTTTGGAACTCTGCGGCAAGCTCAGCTGCTTCTGGTGAGACCTGCAATCCCTGTTTTCGTCGCAAAACTCACTAGCCCTCAGCGAATGCGGAAACGACGTGTGCTCGCATGAGCGATTGAACGTTGCGCAGGCTCGTCGGGCACGTCTAGTCGCTTCGACCGTGCTCGCATGAGAAATTCATATCCTAAACGTTCAGGATAGCCGTCAACGAGCGACTCTCACTCCCTCGCTCTGTCCCTGAGTCGCGTTCGCAGTAACATCGAAAACGGGACCAGATCTCAGAAACCACTACGCGGGTTTGACATATCGCAAAGACATTAGAGAGGGTATCCGTCAGCTTTATGCTGGCCTGAGCATTGGAAAGTTAGGACTTGCAGACCTCCCTTCTGAACAAGTATTGCGATGCTCGCCTGCCTTGGTACACCATCTATCCAACCGTACGGGATTTCTCCGCGATGGTCGGTGCCAAGACGTGTGAGACATGGCTGAGGCGACTGCCGCCCGACGAGCCCGTATCGCTCTACATCCACGTTCCGTTCTGTCGCTCTATCTGTTGGTATTGCGGCTTCCCTACAAGCCTCACTCGCAGCGAGCGACCGGTCCGCAATTACTTGGCAGCATTGCGAGAGGAGATAGGCTTGGTCGCAAAGCAAGCGCCGAGCGCTCTGCCGGTGAGCGACGTGCATTTCGGCGGCGGGACGCCGACGACCATTGCACCGCGCGATTTTCTCGCCTTGATGGAACTCCTGCGCCACTGCTTTGCGTTCAAAAAATCAGCTACCATCGCCATAGAAATCGATCCGCGTGGGGTCACGCCCGAGATGGTCGAAACGTTACAAGCGGCCGGGGTCAGCCGCGCGAGCATCGGCGTGCAAAGCTTCGATCCGGTGGTTCAAAGGTCGGTCAACCGCGTGCAGAGCGAGGTGCTGACGGCTTCTGTCGTCGAAACTCTACGCCAGCATGGGATAAACCGCATCAATTTCGACCTTCTCTTCGGACTACCGCATCAAACGGTGCGGTCCTGCGTGGACACGGCTCGGACAGCTCTGGCCATGCGGCCAGACCGGCTTGCAGTTTTCGGCTATGCTCACGTCCCCTCCTATATGAAACGTCAACGCCAGCTCGATGAGACGGCACTGCCGGACAATATTGCCCGCGCTGAGCAAGCCGCGGCCATTGCAAATACCCTGGTCTCGGCCGGCTACCGCCAGGTCGGGCTCGACCATTTCGCCCTGCCCAACGACGAGCTCGCCCTGGCGCAGAGAGCTGGTCGACTGCGGCGCAACTCCCTCGGTTATTCGGCTGATACCACCAAAACCGTAATCGGCTTAGGTCCGTACGCCATCGGCCGTTTGCGTGAGGGTTATGTGCAGAACGAGATCGCGACCACTTCCTATTACGAACACGTTCGAGCCGGCCGCCTGGCAACCTCAAAAGGCTATTGTCTGTCGGCCGAAGATCGCCTCCGCGCCGCAATCATCGAGCGTCTAATGTGCGATTTGCACGCCGACATACCAGCGATCTGCGCTGCTCACGGATTTGATTCGATTCCACTTCTCAAGTCTGCAGGCCGGCTGGGAATGCTTGCCAAAGACGGGATAGTGGACATTGAAAAGGGCTTAATTCGGGTCAAGCAGGAGCATCGGTTCGTCGTTCGTGCGGTTGCTGCCGCATTCGACACTTATCTCGACCGTACCCCCATTAGCTAAGCCACGCCTCGAGCGGAGTTGGAGACTCGAGTACACCTGCAACAGTCTCAACCTCAAGGCTCCGCTTTCTTCGGTCCTGCGATCACTGGTGCGCCTCCGAGAGAAACAGGCCCTTCTCGTTTGGACCGGCCGAAGGGTTTCCTGGCGCTGCTTGAACAGCCCGGGCTGCCGACAAAGCGTCGCGGGAGCAGCAGATGGGAGAGGAGTTAAACTCTGCAGCGAGTCGATTCGCGAGGTCAGGATCGTGATCTGATCCAGGATCCCTTTCAGGTCATCACGCTGGGCAACGGCCCGGCGCTTGAGTTCCGCGATCTCATCGTCAGCTTTCTGTTGCGCCTCCCTTATCCCGGACTGAACCTGTCTCCCGTGGTGACGGTTTGAAGCGACGTCCTGCACTTCTGGCGACTCGACAAATTGTTCAAAATGGCCCAAAGCCACGCGCCAGAAGCGAGCCGACGAGGACAAGCGGCAGCACCAAAACCGCGAGAATCCGTCTTGACGGCCTGTGCAGGAGCGGCCGCACGTCTGAACCGGCCGCTTGAGCAATCGACTCCATTGCTCCTCCCTCAACATCCTTCCAGCAGGCTTCTTTGTCGACGCGAGAGCCTACGATGCTAACGCGCTTCTAAGGGCTACCAGCTTCCACAATAAGCAATCGGCCACGTTCCCGATCGGCTGCTCCTGCTTCGATGCTATCCCCTTCGGCAACTCGACAATTTGCGCTCGGTCTCCATGGTAGAGTCCCGCAGCGAGCAATGGTTGTCGTCGTTTGGCCATGGCGATGGCGCAGCATTTTTTTCCTCATTCAGAAGAATCTTGCAGATTTTCTCGAGCGTTGCAGATTCCAATGATCGCGCGCAGGTATTCCAATCTGATGCCGCGCAGCGTTCCGATCTG